>CAZMZQ010000086.1:4638-6579 GCA_964570745.1 uncultured Anaerolineaceae bacterium | reverse complement strand
ACATCGAACGTTCTTTCTGACAATTCAATTAATTCTTTGGAGAACCTCACTCGCTGGGACGAGTTTAACTTTGTCAGTTGGGAGATCAAATCGCTTTTTGAACGCTTTTCAGCAGCTACAATCTCAATTGAACACTATTTATCCGACGAACAACAGGCTGAAATAGTTTTGCGATACCTTGAACAAGTTGGAATTGTTGAACAGCTTGAAACAGATCTTGAAACTTTGAGTTTCGATCCTTCTATAGCGTTTGACCCAGAAGGGCGTCAGCGCTCACAGGCAATCCTGGAGGAAGAAACAGAACGAATGTACAGCTATGGAAGGTTGGCAGAATCTATATTGCAAAATCAGACAGAACGCAGCCTGATTGAATTCGGGTTTGGCGTTGGTGGTCAGATATTCCCTCCGGTATTGTTCAAAATTAGTGATTTGCCGCTTAATTTAATCATCTCGCCGCGCGACAAAATCGGGACGATTAAGACTTTTAGCCTCAACCCGGGGATGAACGCGGTTGAAAAGGACCAGCTCGAAAACCGCATTTATGAACAATTTGACCTTTCTGCTCTCGTCGAACCAGTTGGGGGTTTGGGAGCTTATCCGACAATGGTCATGCGCAGTCGCAACCTGGACTGGCTAACTGAAGTAGTCGCACATGAGTGGATTCACAACTATTTGACCTTTTATCCGCTTGGTATGCGCTATTTTCAAAACAACGATCTGCGTACGATGAACGAAACCCTGGCGAACCTGGCTGGTAAAGAAATTGGACGCCGCACTATGATTAAGTGTTATCCCCGACTGGTGAGGTTGTATTATTTTCCTGGTCGACAGGCAAGTACGGTACTGTTTGATGTAACTGCGAAACCTTTTGCTTACCGCCATGAAATGAGGGAAACCCGATATGTGGTCGATTATCTGTTGGCAGAAGGACAAATTGATCGTGCTGAAGCTTATATGGAAGCCCGACGCCAGTTTTTTTGGGAAAATGGCTATCACCTGCGCAAGATTAACCAAGCTTACTTTGCGTTTTATGGTTCCTACAATGATACCCCCGGAGGGGGAGCTGCAGGCAGCGATCCGATTGGCCCGGCTGTTCAATCCCTGCGTGCCAGGAGCACTAATCTGAAGCAATTCATAGACCAAATGAAATACTTAAAATCCTTTGATGAGCTCCAGGCTGAATTGCAATAGTTCAAAGCCTTATCAAAACAAGCCTTTCGACTTTTTTACTTTATAATCAATCAGACAGAGTGCAAGAGAACCATCTGGAGGAATTGAAAATGCAATTTGGCGAGATGCCCACTAACCCGTTGTTAATCGTAATTTCCGGTCCCTCTGGCATCGGTAAAGATGCCGTTGTTGGCTTGCTGCGCCAAACAAATTCGGATACCCACTTTGTGATCACAATGACGTCTCGTCTTCCGCGAGTTGATGAGGTGGAAGGCCGGGATTATTTCTTTGTAACCAGGGAAGAGTTTGAGCAAAAAATCGAAAATAACGACTTAATTGAATATGCCTGCGTATATTCAGACTATAAAGGTATCCCCAAAACCCAGGTTCGCGAAGCCTTTGCTTCGGGAAAAGACGTAATCATGCGTCTGGACGTCCAGGGTGCGATGACCATTCGCCGTTTATACCCTGAAGCAGTCTTGATTTTTCTGACTGCCAGTTCAGAAGGGGAGTGGATCCAACGCCTGTTGGATAGGCGCAGTGAAACCCCCGAAGAACTGGATATCCGGCTGCTTGTCGCTGCTCAAGAATATGAAATGATCAGGGAATTCGATTATATGGTAGTTAACTCTGATCAACACCTCGACAAAACAATCGCCGATATCCAGGCGATCATCCGTGCGGAACACCTTAAAACCAATCCGCGAAAAGTAGAATTATGAGTGATTATCAACCTAACCAGGAAAGTCAATTTAATCAATATGGAACTCC
>CAZMZQ010000086.1:0-4538 GCA_964570745.1 uncultured Anaerolineaceae bacterium | reverse complement strand
TTTGTCCTCGGAAATTACACTTCGCTGGGTGCGTCTACAGCTGTTTTTGGGCTGCTGGCAGCAGAAGCGGTGTTTATCTGGCAAAACAGAGCGTTTTTTGGCAACCAGGCAGGGCGCAGCCTCAGGAGTATTGTGATGGTGCTCATGCTGAACCTGATGATCGGATTGAGACCAGGAGGGGTGATTGATAACTGGGGTCATTTGGGAGGGTTGATTGCGGGTTTCTTCTTTTCCTACCTTGCTGGCGTGAAGTGGCAAATCGACCGGATCGATGGTGGTTATCCTGCTTTCATTGACCGGCGGGAGAAAAAAGAAATCACCATGGCAGTTGTACTGGTTTTCGTTGCCTTCGCGGCAATCGCCGCGATTCCATTCCTGCGATAAATCATGATGTCTTTTTTTAAGCAGGTTATGAATGCAGACGCGGCTTTTTCGCTCAAGCTGGTTGTCGATGATAGCAAAAAAACCTGGCAGTCCTTTCTCAAATTAATCGGTCACAGTTGTGATTCGTGGTATTGGCTGGTTGGGCTGGTCCTGTTTTGGGTTTTTACAAGAGGACAAGCCCGGCAAAATGCCTTTATGCTAGCATTTATTCTCGGTGTGCTGGCTGTCTTTGTGCTCGGGATCAAGTTTCTTATCCGCAGGCCCAGACCAGAAGGTGAGTGGGGGCAAATCTACCGGATAACCGATCCACATTCCTTTCCATCGGGTCACGCTGCCAGGGCGGTTGCAATTGCAGTATTTTTTGCTCAGTTTCAAATTACCTGGTTAACAATTATTGCCTGGATCTGGGCGATCATGGTGTGCTTTTCGCGGGTTGCCCTGAGATTACATTATTTATCTGATGTCTTCGCAGGGGGATTGATAGGAATCGCAGCTTATTTCCTGGGTATGTGGTTTTTCCCCTGGCTATTCAAAGCTCTGCCGTGGCTAAACTTTTTTATTCACTAGGAATTGATTCCTGGATTTAAAAAAAAGGTGGGCATGAAACCCACCTTATACTTACGGAGAGAGCGATATTAAGCCAGAATCAAACCACTTAGTGCCGGGATTGTAATCTGGGTTAATTCATTGTTCTCAACTTTGAAGTTTCTGGGACCGATTTGATCCTGAATTTCAGTGTTTTCTTCAAACGCTCCATTCAATGAAATGGTTACTGTCTGTGCTGACTCGTCCGCATTGATTACAACCAGGGCTGAATCTTCACTGTCCCGGCGTAAGTATGCGATCACACGGTCCTGAGTAAATACGGGTTCGTAGCTGCCGGTGCGCAAAACAGGCATAGATTGCCGGACCATGATCAGCTCACGAACCATATCATGGAGGTCCAGATTCCAGGTATCTTTATCCCAGGGGAAGCTCTTGCGGTTATCAGGATCTTGTTCTCCTGTTAACCCAATTTCATCTCCGTAATAGATGGTTGGAGCTCCAGGATAGGTCATCAGGAAAAGATAAGCAAGCTGCATCCGCCGCACGTCGCCTTGAACAAGGCTGAGAAAACGAGGCATGTCGTGGCTGTCGAGCAGATTCATTTGCGCATAGGCAAACTCTTTTGGATATATCTCAAGCAGCTGCGAAGTCCTCTCGGCAAATTGAGCGGCGTTGGCTGGGTGGGGTGCGTGTAATCCCATCATCCCTTCAGCCAGTTTGCGGTCGGTCATGTTACCGCCAAAAAAGCCGAGGATTATGTGAGTGAGCTGGTAATTCATCACAGCGTCAAACATTTTGCCCGAATTGAGCCAACGCTGTGCTTCGGTGATAATTTCACCCACGATATAAGCGTCTGGGTTAGCGGTTTTAACAACGTCCCGGAATTCCTCCCAGAATTCATCATTATCAATCTCAAAGGGCACATCCAGACGCCAGCCATCGATGCCTTTATCGATCCAATATCGGGCGACATCCATAATATAAGTTCGTACGTTAGGGTTGTTGACGTTCAGTTTTGGCAAGGCAGGCAGATTCCACCAGCAATCATAGTTGGCCTTACTGCTATAAGCATTCAACGGAAGACAATGGATGTTAAACCAATCATAATAAGGCGATTTGTTTCCTAACTCCATAACGTGATTGAATGGGAAAAAACCACGACTGGCATGGTTGAAAACACCATCAAGAACGATGCGTATATCTCGTTTGTGAGCTTCTTCGAGCAGGGTAAAAAAGGCTTTATCGCGGCCCAACAGGGGATCAACCTGGTAATAGTCATAGGTATGATAACGATGATTCGAGGCAGACTTGAAGATTGGGTTAAAATAGATTGCGTTGATACCCAGGTCTTCCAGGTAATCCAATTTTTCGTAAACACCCATCAAGTCTCCACCCTTGAAACCATCGGGGGTAGGAAGGCTGTCCCATTTTTCAAACTTGCCTGGTTTGAGTACCTGGTTGCTCCAGGCGAAACGGTCCGGGAAGATTTGATAGAATACGGCGTTTTTGACCCAATCGGGTGTACGGTTATGATGTTGGTTCATATTAAAACAATTTCCTCTAACTTTCATGAAGATAGTTAATGCATCAACTAATCTACCATATTTTTTCAATAATATCAGTGCAAGTCCATTGTTTTGCTAACGCTATTAACAATGTGATTGTCTGTTTTTCTTGACAATTCTCTTCTGTCTGATTATCCTTTTTGCGGGAATGGTTAGGTCCCGGTGGGCTTCCTGGTCTTCAAAATCAGTGTCGGGTCGGAAGAGCCGAGGTGGGTTCGACTCCCATCCATTCCCGCTCAGGTGAAAAATTGAAAAATACAAAACGCCATCACGGCTTGATTTTTATTCTACTATTTATATTTTTAATGAGTGCCTGTCAGCCGGCAGATGTTACTCCGTCTATCCAAAATGTGATCACAAGCACGCCGGATGAGCCTATCGCCACACCAACGGCAGAGATTATCTTTTCACCCACTCCTTCATCCCAACCAACGATAGCTCTTGATTACCTTACGCTAAAGGGTCTGAATGTCACTTTGCGTCATCCTTTTTATGATTCAGAGGAATTAATGGCACAGCTGGTGCGGGATTTCAACCTGAGCAATCCCTGGGGAATTCACGTTTCAACCGAAGTTTCTGAGGGTTATTACGCGCTGGCACAGGAGTTGGCTGCAGGTATAGTGGAAAACGATATTGTCATCGGTATGGGACCTGATCTACTGGCTGCACAACCAGCCATCGAATGGCTGCCTCTCAACATGTTTATTGAAAACTCAGAAGTTGGGCTTGCTGAAATGTTTCCTGAGGAATTTATCTTCTCGGAATTTTCACCCAAGCCAGGCGAGGCGATTTCACGCCTTGGCATCCCACTGGCTTACAATGCAGGAATTCTGGTTTTCAATTCGGGTTGGGCTGAAGAGCTGGGCTTTGACGAACAGCCTGCAAACCTCGGTGGATTGATGGATATCTCGAGGGCAGCACTCACCTTCAACACCTATGACTATAACTACCAGAATAATGGCACTGGAGGGCTTTGGCTTTCCAGATCACAGCTTTCAGCGTTGAGCTGGTATACCACTTTCGCTGGCGAATTGGGCAATCTCGAAACCGGCTTTGAGCCCGACGCTGATGCTTTGATGGAATCTTTCCTGTTTCTTAAAGAAGCGTACTTGTCAGATCTGAGTTGGATCAGTGTTGAAGCGAGCCCATATCGCTACTTTTCGGACCGTTATGCCGTTGTTTATGAGGGCAGCCTTGAAGACCTCAAATATCAGGCTGCTTACCAGGGTTTTGGAGATTTTCAAGACAGGTGGACCGCTTTGCCCTACCTTGACGCAGCGGGCGAAGGCAACCTGGTCCTGGAGCCTCTTTCCTTTGCAATTCGTTCATCCGATGAAAAATCCGAGCTGGCTGCCTGGTTGTTTGGTCGCTGGCTGCTTGAACCTGAGCAGCAAAAACGACTTGTTGATATTCATGGCTTTTGGCCTGCTTCCGGAGATCCGCTTGTAATTGCGAATGATTTTGCGGCAAACAACCCTGTTTGGGCTGCTCCTTTGGAAACAAACCCCCACATGGTCATCGTGCCCGAAATTAGCTCATGGACTCAGATAGAGTTGGTCTTTCAGGACGCCTATCAGCGTATTTACAGCCTTAATTCTGAATATTATCCAAGTATTTTAGAGGTCTTCAAAGAGACTTTGAAAATCAACCAGGAACAGCGACCGTGACGGAACTGCCCTTCGTAGAGATATATACCGATGGCGCCTGCAGCGGCAACCCCGGTCCTGGTGGCTGGGCGGCCATTTTACGTTCTGGCGGGCGCGAAAAAGTGATCTTCGATGGGGAAGAAGAGACAACCAACAACCGCATGGAAATAAAAGCGGCACTGATGGCGCTGCGTGCGCTCAATAAACCTTCCCGGATTCTTTTTCACACTGACTCATCTTACCTGCTCAACGGGGCGACATCCTGGTTGCCTGATTGGAAAAAACGCAACTGGAAACGCAAGCATGGTCAGCTTCAAAATGTCGATCTCTGGAAAGAGATGGACGAAGAGTTGTCAAAACATGAGGTGGAGTGGGTCTGGGTTAAGGGGCATGCAGG
>CAZMZQ010000085.1:5453-6720 GCA_964570745.1 uncultured Anaerolineaceae bacterium | reverse complement strand
TTACCCCGAAAATGTTGACTAATCATAACTCAACGAGTATCATTATTGGTCGCCAGCAAATACAGCTGGTAAATTTATGGGCGAGGGTAACCCCAAAGAGGGTGAGAGGCGCCCGGAGGAAAAATGACTACAAAACAAGACGATATTATTATCAAAGTTGAAAAGCGCAGCGTCACGGGCAAGCAAGTCAACCAACTTCGCCGACAGGGTCTCCTGCCCGCGGTGGTTTATGGCTACAAAGTCGATTCTTACCCGATCCAGATGGACCGCCATTCAACCAGCCTGCTCATGAAGCGGATCACCCCTACCACCCTGGTCTCACTGGATCTGGACGGTAAAAAAACCAAGGCAATCGTGCGCGATCGAAATTATGACGTCGTAACCGGCGAACTGCTCCATCTCGACTTTTTGGCAATCTCCATGACCGAAAAACTCAAGGCTTATGTTGCACTTGAACTGACAGGCGATGCCCCGGTTTTGGATGAGGTTCCCGGATCGCTGGTTAATCATATTTTAAACGAAATTGAAATTGAAGCCCTCCCCAATGACATGCCAGAACGTATCGAGGTTGATATCACTGGTTTAGCAACTGCAGAAGATTTGATCACCGTAGCAGATTTGAATCTGGGCGATAAAATCACAGTTTTGACAGACGAGAATGAAGTTATCGTTTCCATCTCCTACGTAGCTGAAGAGGTAGAACCTGACGTGCTCGATGAAGAGCTTGCTGCTCAACCTGAAGTTATGGAAAAAGGCAAGAAAGAAGAAGAGGAAGAAGAATAATTCTTCTGAGTCCAATATACTTGCCAAAGAAAAACCTGTCTGCTGGACAGGTTTTTCTTTTATTAAGCGTGTGTGAGATTTTGTAACGGTCTTAATCGGTTGGAGTAGTGAAAGAAATTCAGATTAAGGTGCCTGGTCAAACAGGCTCAGCAATGCAACGGTCATCATCGCGGTGGCCCCCCAAACAGTTTCACCATCGTAAGGCTTAAAATAGACTGCCTCAATATCCATGCCATTGTGGGTCAATACCCGGGAATAATGGTTTTGTTCGTCTGCGAGCCAATCGATCGGGATCGAAAAAACTCGGTCGACTTCATCAGGATTGATGGTAAGACCGGTAGGCCACTCGCAAACCCCAACCACAGGGGTGACTTTAAAACGTGTAACCATATCCATATCCGCCAAACAACCCAAAACAGTCACAGACTGTGGGTTCAGACCTATCTCTTCCTGTGATTCGCGCAGTGCTGTCGCGATGATATCC
>CAZMZQ010000085.1:0-5353 GCA_964570745.1 uncultured Anaerolineaceae bacterium | reverse complement strand
TCCAGAAAAGAGGTCAAATTTCCTCCGGATATTCCTGGTTTTCCTCATTTTGCATAACTGGGTTTTGGACAATGCGGGCAAAAACCAGGTAACCTGTATGGGCAACCATACGATCAACCGGTCTGATTTTTGACCAGTCGCTCTTGTAATGGCGCAGCAAGATCTCGCAAACGTCGATAAAAGCAAAGGTGCTTTGTGAAAGAGCTCTTAACAATACCTCAACCTGGTTAATCGTTGGCAGCAAGGTACCAAAAGAACCACCGGCTTTCAAACTGGTTCGAACCACATCGAGATAATCATATGGATTTGGGAGGTCGAGAAAGATTGCATCGAGATTACGTTCATCGAAACCGTCTTTTGCCTCACCTTGTTTGAATTCGACCCGGTCAGCCAAACCATAGAGATTAAGGTTTTTCTTCGCCAAGGTCTGAACCTCGGCATTGCGCTCGTAAGAGTAGACTTTTCCTTCTTTACCTACCAGGTAAGCCAGGACCGTGGTTAACCCTCCTGAGCCGCCGCCGCATTCCAAAACCTGGGTTCCAGCACCAACACTGAGACGAAGGACGATATATCCGATATCCTTGGGATACATTATCTGCGTGGTACGTTTCAGGTTTTGAACCAAATCTGTGAGACCAGGCTGCAGAACGAAGAAAGGGTTGCCTGTATGAGACTCAAGTTTAATTCCCCAGGGCTGTCCGATGATATCGTCATGCCTGATCACCCCCCTGTGGGTTTGAAGCACCTCGCCTGGTTTCATCACCAGGAGATGACTTTTATGAGTGCTGCCATGAAGTTGAACAAGGTCACCCGGTTGGACGAGATTGACCTGGTCTAAACCAGCTTGATTCATCAATTGTCCTTCGACCGCAATTCAGGCTCTACCTGACCTATCCAATGACCTAAAAAGAGAAGCAGGGCGCTGCCTACTATGCCACCGCCCAGGTTGACCTGACCGATTTTGATAAAATTAATCCCCAGGCTGTTACCAACCCAGTGGCCAAGAAAAAAACCAACCCAACTGAGCAGCAAATAGAGCAAAAGTCGCCCAATGCCGCCATCTCTCCATAAATGAAATAATGCCCCCATAAGTGTTGCCAGGATAAAACCAAACAGGTAGGAAGAAGTATTCATTCGTTGATCATCTCTTCATTGAATTTGCCCACAAATATACACCCAAAATTTAGGTGTAAGGTCCACGGACATCCTCCGTCAGTGCGGAGATTTATTCAATGATAACACGATTCGGAGGTCAATCTCCTGGATAGAATCGGGTAAAATTTAAAAATGCTCTATTGTGACACACATACCCATATTGATTTTGATAATTTTGATGCCGATCGTCAGGAAGTGATTAAGAAGGCAAAAGATGCAGGCTTGGGTTTCATAATTAATATCGGCATCGATATCGAGACCTCCCAAAAGTCGGTAAACCTGGTGGATGAGAATCCTGGTTTTATTTATGCCGCTGTGGGTCTACATCCAAATTATTCCAGCGACTTCAGCCAAGAGGTAGTTAGTAAACTGGAGATTTTGGCAGAGCATGCCGGAGTTGTCGCAATCGGCGAGATCGGATTGGATTTTTACCGCGATTATGCCACGCCCGCGCAGCAAAAAATCGCGTTATCTGCCCAGCTTGAACTGGCGGAACGATTGTTATTGCCGATTGTCGTCCATGAACGGGCTTCAGCACATGAATTGGTACCACTATTAACAAGATGGCAGTCTGAGCTCCCCATTGAGAGCACTATTAAGGCAAGACCCGGGGTTATGCATGCCTACAGCGGTTCGCTCGAGTTAGTTCCTGAATTACTGTCAGCTGGTTTTTATTTCGGTATCGGTGGACCGGTGACCTATAAGAATGCCGCTGAGAAACGGGAGTTGGTCAGGATGCTGCCAATTGAACGGATATTGCTGGAGACAGATTGCCCGTTCATGCCTCCACAGGCACATCGCGGCAAAAGGAACGAGCCGGCTTTTATTCCTCTCATTGCCCAAAAGATCGCGGAAATCCGTGACTTATCCGTTGACGAGCTTGGAGAACAATTGACCAGCAACGCACGCCGTCTGTTTCAAATCACCTGATCAGGATCCGTCAAAAACCAATCAGTTATTGAGGCGACGGGCGAAACTGCAGGTATTTAATCAAGTCGGTTTTTACCTGTCAGCAATAAGCTATAAATTTTTCTTCCTACTTATCCCGTTTGTAATCAACAAAGCGATAGCCAACGCCGCGTTCGGTGAGGATATATTTCGGGTTGGACGGGTCGACTTCCAGCTTCTTGCGCAGATAGTTGATATACAAACGGACGTAGTGAGGTTCATTCTCGTACTCGTAACCCCAAACCTTGTTCAGGATTTGGTCATGGGTGAGCACCCAGCCTGCGTTTTGCACCAGGTGGTACAAAAGACGATATTCCGTTGGGCGCAATTGCACCAGTTCCCCTTCTATCCAGACTTCGTGGCGGTCAAAATCGATTGTTAACCGGTCATCAACAACAATTCGCCCGGATTCTTCATCCTTGGTAAAACTCCCCCGGCGCAAAACTGCCCTGATCCGGCTGGTCAATTCCCTCGGGCTAAAGGGTTTGGTAATATAATCGTCCGCACCAAGCTCAAGACCCTTGATAATATCTTTCTCTTCCCCTTTCGCTGTTAGCATAATAACAGGAGTGCCGCCAATTTCACGAACCATTTTCAAGACTGTAAATCCATCCATATCCGGCATCATCACATCCAGCAATATGAGATCTGGCAGGGTGGTACGCAGTTTATCCATCGCTTCTGTGCCATTATTGGCTTCAACCACCTCAAAACCATCCTGCTGAAGGTTAAGTCGAATAATCTTCACCAGTCCTTTCTCATCATCAACAACTAATATTCGCTTTTTACTGGTATCCATATTCTCTCCTAAAACAAATCAACCACTATGACGGTGATATTATCCGTCCCGCCAGCGTCGTTCGCCAGCTGGCATAACTTGTCTGCCCTTTCGTCGGCAGAAGTATTTTCTCTAACCACTTCAAGCAGCTTTTTCTCGCCTACCATACCCCAAAGTCCATCGGAACAAACCAGGAGATGCCCCGGCTTTTTCAACTGTTGATGTCCAGAATCAACTTTGAAACCATCAGTCTGCCCAAGAGCCCGGTAGAGGACGTTCTTTTGCGGGTGAACCTCAGCCTCATCCGGACTTATCTGTCCGAGGTCAACCAAGCGCTGAACGAGTGTATGATCTCTGGTTAACACTTCAGCCTGCCCCTGTTCTGAAACCAGGTAAAGGCGGGAATCCCCAACATGACCGAAAAACAGGTCACGATCAACCACCAGGGCAGCTGTGAGAGTGGAGCCGCCACCTTGAACTGATTCGAGAACAGCCTGTTGGGCAGCAACAAAGGCTTGGTCGAGCTTTTGTTGGATTGCATCTTTGTCGAGTGATTCATGCTCCCCCAACCCTGCTGGATCAAGGGTTTTTATGAGCTTTTGAATAGCAATTGAGCTCGCCAGTTCTCCGTTAATGTGCCCGCCCATACCATCAGCAACCACAAAAAGACCAACGCGTGGATTTTGTTCACGAAAACCTTGTTGTAACACCAGACAAAATGCAGCATCTTCCATGTGATCGCGGGTCTTACCAACTGATTGAGACAGGGCAGCGTGAATCGTGATTGGCTGATTGTCCTGAAAGCTTTGAGGGAAGCTATTGCCTGTTTTTTGATTTGCCTTACGTCCGAAAAATTTCAACTCTTCACCACCTCTACTTTTTCCCGATCTCAAGGACTCGGTGTGCTTATATCGAGCACCAGCAAATAATTCTCAGCTGCCCAGCCGCTCCTGGTTTTGTCAAGCAAAGCTTCGCAAAGCCACCATGTATAGCCATCACTGACCAGCGGACCGTCGATAATTTTGAATGCTTCATCATCCAGGGCAATAAAATTCACATCTCCGGAGGTGCCAGCCTGGGCTCGCATGCGCAAACCCACTCCCTGGGTGCCGCTCACCTTTACATAACGACCAACAGCCACTACATCAGGTGGCAGGATGGACACTTCTTCGGAAGTCGGAGTAAGAAGCACGCTTGTTGGGGTTGCAGTGGGTGTTTCAGTTGGCGCAGGCAAAAGGGTTACCAGGTATTCAGGGTTTGTCGGTGTGAATGCTTGTTGACCGTCCTGTCTGCGGAAGACAAGGAAAGCAACGCCAATTATTAGCAGTGCAAAAACAACAGCGCCAATTATGCTGAATGGATGGATTTTCCCGATGGACATCTTCTTTTCCATTTACATTCTGTCTTAAGCGTGTTTCTTCCAAAACAAGTCAAATTGCCTGAAGAGCTCTCCTGTATTTTCGAAGTGAGGCATTCCTTTCGTATTTTTGCTGCGAAATGCCTGCCAGTTCTTGTGATTGTGAACCATCTGGGGCAGCATATCAAAACTTTTACCTGGCTCGTTGTCATAAACCGCAAGCACCGGTACGTTCAGTTTCTCGTAAAAGCGTTCCCGGACGTCTGCAACATTTAGCTTCCCACTCAAGAACACTATCGGTGCAAAGTGGGCACCATGTTGATGAGTGGAAGTGTAAGCGAGATCGATCAGTTCTCCTGGTGTTTGAAAACGAAACAAATTATGGTAATACGAAGCAATGTGGGTACGGCTGGCTAACAGATCGTAAAGCGGCAAACTCCACAGAGGTATCTTGAGCAAGGAGAGCAAAGCATCTCTAACCTTGTCGAGGCGGTTTTTACTTGCCAACGAGTAAGAAGAAGGCATTTGAAGCCCGCTGGGGTTGATCATGATGACCGACTTAAACCATTCCGGCTCGTTTACAGCAGCCATTGCAGCAAATTCGCTGGCGTTTCCCATGCAGACGACATGACATGGCTTGCCAATTTGACCTTTGACAAATTCAAGAATTGCGGCAGCATACATGCTCGGTCGGTATGGTCGGTCTGTTTTCTCTGAGCGTCCAAAACCAGGAAGGTCGATGGCATACATCGGGCCTAGCGTGCTAAAAACGTCAAAAATTGGCTGCATTTCGTATATACCAGCATACAAATGTAAACCATGGATTAGCAAAACCGGATCCTGGTTTCCATCAGGATTGACATAAAAGTTGATTTTACCGGCGGTGCGAGATTCGAAAATATGTTGTTCAGCTTTGAGAATGACATTAAGCTTTGCGTTGTGGTCGATATAACGTTTGCTGTAAAGAATCCAGCCAAGCTTTGTAAGCGTGATTGCGTTTGCGACACCTAATGTGGCCCATCCGACAGCTTTGCATTTATTGTTTTCGCTCATTGTCAGCTCCTTCAACTCGATGTTACTTCCTCTAATTATATATGAGATTATTTATGCAAAGT
>CAZMZQ010000084.1:0-6747 GCA_964570745.1 uncultured Anaerolineaceae bacterium | reverse complement strand
CTCTTCGGTAATGGTGTCATCCTAAACTCCTAACTTGCACTCGTAATTATTAACCCATTTAGTTTACTCAATAAGAACAGAAATTGCAAGGTTTTAGCAGGTTTTTGTTATTCTCCAGCGAAAATGTCATCCCCTTAATTCTCCAGCGAAAATGTCACCCCCTAACCTACCAACGATTGTGTCAAAGAAAGCAAAAGCCGGGTACTACTTTTACCCGGCTTAGAACCGTGAAGACTAAGATGTTAGAAAACGCGAATGGCAATCTCTGCCGGTGCAGCTAACAGGCGTTCAAGTTCGGGATTTAGCTTCACAAGTGTGAGCGAAAAACCCATCATTTCAAGCGAAGTACAGTAATCGCCAACGTAGTTTCTCTTAACCTTGAGACCTCGTTTTTCACAGAGTTCATGGGCATGCCCATAGAGAATGTACAGTTCGGAAATTGGTGTTCCACCCATGCCATTGATCATCAGGGCAACTTCATCGCCTTCCTTGTAAGGCAGGTCGTTGGCAACAGCTTCGAAAAGCTCATCAACAATCTTATTGGCTGGTGCGAGTGGAACTCGTTTGCGTCCTGGTTCGCCATGGATGCCAATACCGATTTCCATTTCGTCTTCCGTAAGTTCGAAGATGGGGGTGCCCTTTGCAGGTGGGGTGCAGCCGGTGAGTGCCATACCCATTGTTCGGGTCACTTCGACCACCTGGTTACCGATGGAAACAAGTTCTTGCAGGTTTTTACCTTCTTCAGAAGCAGCACCGCAGGCTTTCATTACGAAGAAGTTTCCAGCAACGCCACGGCGACCAACAGTGTAAAGGCTGTCTTTCACCGCAACGTCATCATTGATAACCACTCTGCCGACTTCGATGCCGTCCATCTCAGCCAATTCCTGACCCATATCGAAGGACATCGTGTCGCCGGTGTAGTTATTTAGAAGGTGAAGCACACCCATAGGGCCGGCGACCAGTTTAGTGGTCT
The DNA here is from genome assembly GCA_964570745.1 of uncultured Anaerolineaceae bacterium. Lineage (GTDB taxonomy): Bacteria > Chloroflexota > Anaerolineae > Anaerolineales > Anaerolineaceae > Mesolinea. The sequence goes on along the minus strand of CAZMZQ010000084.1, from coordinate 5,774 downwards.
GATAGACAAAATCAGCGGGAGGTGCCGCAAACACGTTTCCGGGGCAGGCAGCATCCAACATACCTTTACCGACAGTCATCACATGTGCCGGTTCGTGACCAGAGCCAGAGCCTTGCATGACGGAAACCTTGTTATCCATCGGGATGTCTTTGCGCATGATCAGGTTGTATTCCGGGATATATTTCAAAGTATTTGGATTGGCGAGGGCAATGCCTTTGAGCATTTCAGGTACAAAATCTTTGGGATCGTTTACAAATCTTTTCATTATTTTCTCCTTTTTTAATGAAAAATCTATGCTCTCCAATCTTCGTTGAGAGCTTTGATCATGGTTGCGACTGCAACCGAGCCGGCATCCAGGGTGCCAATGCTGCGATCACCAGTGTAAGCTGCGCGACCACGCTTAGCAAGCATTTGCCGGGTGGCTTCAGCTGCTTCGGCTGATACCTGTGTGGCAATATCAAGAATTTCGAGGTCTGTTTTGCCTTCATTGATGGCGGTTTCAATGGAATCAGTTGTTGGAATAAGCGTGTCAAGGTAAGTTTTATCTCCCAGGTCACAATTTCCCCGTTTCTTGATTCCTTCAATTACGGCTCGTAAAACCGGGACAACATCTTCTCTTTCCGCTTTTTCTTTCGTACCAAGCGCCATTCCTGCCCGAAGGAAGGTGGTTCCCCAGATTGTTCCAGAGACGCCTCCAACTGAGCCCATGATAATTTTGGCAACTTCCTTGAGGAACGTGCCTGGGTTTGTGTGGTCGATATCGTCCCACTTTTCCACTACTTTTTCGAAGCCTCGAGCCAGAGAGTAGCCAAAATCCCCGTCCCCGACTACGGCATCGAGCTCTGTAAAAAACTGCTCATTCTTGAGAGCAGTGTCCGCAATGGACTTGACTACAAATTCAACATCTTTGGTCATAGATTAATATCCTCGGTTCGTTTTGACTTGAGTATTCGTAGATAAATCTTCGTTTTGACACCTCCCATTTTTCACAGCCTTAGTCGAACATGCGTATTAGTTGCTGAACGTGTAAAACACCGTCAAAATCGGGAATATCTCCTTTGACAAGCTGTCCCTTCTCGCCATCTGGATCACCTAAGCTGGTCACGATAACATCTGCATTGGTTAAATCTTCACGCTGAGTATAGAAGTTGCTCGTCGCGATTACGCGAATCCCAGCCGCTTTGGCAGCCATAATGCCATTGTGAGAGTCTTCGATCACCAGACATTCTTCGGGTCTAAAGCCGGTTTTTTCAAGTGCGAGAAGATAGATCGCCGGGTCTGGTTTCTTTTTAGATACAATGTCACCGGCAAGCACAAATTTGAAGGGGATATCCTGCAAAACGTTGTATGCAATTGCATGGGCAGCGCGTTCATTTGAGGTTGTTGTAACAGCCAGGGTAAGACCTGCTTCCACACCTTCCTTCATAAAACGGTGGATGCCCGGTCTCAGTGGCAAACTGCCGGTTTCAATCAGTTCAATAAAACGATCGGTCTTATAGGCATGCATCTTTTTTAACAGATTGTCGACTTCTTCATCATCAACTTCAACACCGAAGCCGCGGGTTTTTAGATGGTGCTTCATGCGCTCTTTCCCGCCGCCGATCTGGAGCAAATCATGGTAGTACTCAACATCCCATTCAGTATCGAAGCCCATGTATTTGAAGGTGTCATTAAAAGCGACCCGGTGACCGTCCCGTTCGGTATCAATGATGACCCCGTCCTGATCGAAAAATATAGCTTTGATTGTCATATAACCTCCCCTATGCTTTTCCAGCACTTCCCAGCACATCAATCCACCGACCAACAACTGCGCGGATGGTATCTCTAACAACGACATCAACCTTTCCCGGGTTATATTCTTCTCGTTTGTCTGAGATGTAGTTGTAGGTTGAATCAATGAGGGTATGCTTTAATTCGGTTGAAACGTTAAATTTGGCTCCACCAGCTTCCAATAAGCGTTTGACATATTCATCTGATAACCCTGTGCCGCCGTGAACGACTAGCGGTGTGTTGATGCGGTCTGCATTGAGCATCTGGTTGATTTTTGCCATCCGATCAAAATCAACCTTCGGGTTTTTTGTCTTATAGACACCATGTGCGGTTCCGATACCAGGAGCGAAGATATCGACACCAGTTCTTTCTACAAACAGGACCGCCTCTTGAGGGTTGCAAAGGGCAGCTTCGTTTTCTGCGACAATAATCTGATCTTCCACGCCGCTAACCGTGCCCAATTCACCTTCCACGGACGCATCACTGTTAGCATGGCAGAAATCGACCACTTCTTTGGTCTGGCGGATGTTTTCTTCAAAAGGCTGTTTGGAGGCATCGATCATGATGTTGGTGTATCCAACATCAGCCAGTTTTTTACAATATTCCACCTCGGTACAGTGATCCAGGTGGAGACAGATAGGTACAGGTGCCTGGTTGGCAAGGATACGATAGACAGCGACGATCACTTCTGGTTTGAGAAACTTCGAGGGGGAGACTGACGCCTGGATGATTAGAGGAGCATTCTTTTCGATTGCGGCTTCAACGACACCTTGCATCTGATTGATACTGGTGATATTGAAAGCGCCAACGGCATAACCACCTTTTGCAGCTTCGCGAGTAATCTCTAAAGCATTAACAATAGACATTTATTTTTGCGTTCTCCTTTCTGATAGATTCTTTTTTATTTGACTTAGTTTTGGCTCCTTCCTTGTTTTCGTAAACTTTATGCTATAAAGCAGAGAGATTAAAAGTTACAGAATAAAGGTCTCCCCGGTTATAACAATAAAGAAATTCAACAGGAATTCCTTCTTCAGTAAACAACGTGCGCTCCTTGTAGAGAACGGGAGCAAACTCTTCAATTTCCAATAATGAGGCAACCTCTGGTTCAGCAGGTCGTGCCTCGAGTCGTTGAACGCCGCGTCTTACTTTATAACCACGAGATTCGTAATATGCCAACAAATTCTTTGAGAGCTCTCCAACGTTGCTCTCGGTAAAATCAGAAAACTTCTCATAAGAAAAATAAGCTTCATGAATCGTGACCGGGTTGCCCTCAACGATTCTCAGGGTTTTTAAACGGATAACCTGCTTACCTTCATCTTGACCGAGTGCTTTTGCTACCTGGAAACGGGCAGGGATAACACTCATTTCAAGGATTTTCTCGTCAACTGAAAGCTCATTTAGGCGCGAGATTTCAAAAAAATTCTGAAGTTGGCTGTGATTCCTGGCGAAATGCTGTAGAGCAACAAAAGTGCCAATGCCATGTTTGCGATAGAGCAGACCTTCGTCGATGAGATCTGCCATGCTTTGCCGCAAGGTCATGCGGCTAACACCATAGGATGCTGATAATTCTTCTTCAGATGGCAGCTTCTCGCCCCGGCTATATGTACCGTTATTGACTCGTTCACGTAATGACTCTCTGATGCGGATATATTGGGGCAAGCTATTTGTGCTGGTGTTCGTTGCCAAAACTCTTCCTTTCATTGAGACATTGGCCAGGTCGTATAGATGATTGAATTTTAACATGTTAGTTAGGTATGTCAAGGCAAGGATTCAATTTGTCTGGAATTCGATAGCAGTATTGATCGAAAGCCTGTCATCGAGAAGGCTTTTAGGTGATTGAATCCAGGTTTGAGTTAACAAAGCTTGACAAATGGAATATAAAGATGTATATACAACCTATGACAGCAAAGATTTTTTGATTGTGGATTCGACGGAAAACAGAACCAGTCAAGTTCCTACGTTTGGTAAGTATGCTCCGGACCTGGACTCAGGTGGTAAATGTGATTAGCCATTATTCATAAACAGTACTTCTTGAGCATATATCAGAAGGAGGATAAAAAATTATGGTAACTGTCAACCATCTTACTGGTGGGGAAGCCAGAATAGGTGTCCAATTTTCTCTCCAATCCTTAAATGCATCTATTCTGTTAGGTGACGAGCTCTATATTCAACGCATTCAGAATTTCCTGCTTGAGCCTCAGGAATATCAGTTGCTAAAAAAAGCGGTTCAAGCGATCGGCGTTACCCCGCGGTTTCGGGATGTAATCAAGACCTTTAAAGTAGCAGAGGGAGAAATACCTGCAGGCTTCCGTGTAGAAGCCAAATTATGCTCCGAAGGTCTTCTACAAATCGACCTCGTGCGCGATATTTCTTATGATAAAAACGGTATGAAGCGTCCGACTGGAATGGTCTTCTCGGCTGATTCAGCAAACCCTTACGAAATTGCCCCTATCTCTCCGCTCCTTGGCAATCTGACCTGCAACCCTGGAATCGTGTATGATCTGTTTATTAATAACCCAAAAGCAAACATCGGCAATAAATATCAAACGCGAGACGAGGTATTTGAGGAAATAGGGCGAATATTGGGTCCTGGATGTGATATTAGCGTTGAATTGAATAACCCATTTGAGAAGAATTTTGAAAAGATACTTGAAGAATGTGAGAAATTCAAAGAATTGCTTACCGAGTACCGCCTGGTTATTAAAGTTCCCCATACAGGACCGGTCAATGCAGAAAATGTGAGTGAGTTACTAACGGGTGACAAACGCTTCTCAATACGTTACAACCAGGCAACAACGGAAGATGCATTAAGAGGGCACAACCTTGCGCTCAAACTTCGCGAGTATGGCTACAGGATTAATTACACATTGATGTTTGAGCCTTATCAGTCAGCATTGGCATTGCAGGCAAAACCCTGCTTCATCAATAGCTTTATCCGACACCGCTATATGCAAACCTCCAAAATCAAACAACTGCTTGACATGTTTGAACTTACGAACGACACGCAATACCTGGTTGATATACGTAATCTAATGTTGGCTAATGACTACCTTAACAAAAACGAACAGGATACAGATCTTTTCATGATACTTAAGCTTTCGCGAGATATCATACGTTACCGGAATATTGATAATGCGGTTGGTTCAGATGGTTTGGACGGAGTGCGGCACAATTTACGATTGTTACGAAATACTAATTTGTCTGACACGCGTCTGATCATCTGTTCAATGGAAGGTGATTATAATTACCCAGATATCGACAAATTGATGACCGATCCAGAATACAGTGATGTAATAGACCGAGTTGTCATTACGGCTGAACCTGGTTATCTGGCACGCTTTACCTCAACAAACCAGGTAATATCTTACCAACGCAGATTTATGAATGCTGCACAGGGAGAAACATAATCGATAAGTGCAATAGAAACATCTGAATTACCGGTCGGCTGCTCCAAATTTAATAGCGCGCTTTTTTGGGTGATTCGCCGTTCTACTTATCGTTCAACTTCTGTTTTAGAGATAATTCCTGATTGCTCTTTATGGTTTTACAGATATCTTCGTTTGTCCATGTCATTGCCACTAAAGAAAATTAGGACATTTCTATTTTGCTAGAATAGGACATTATCATGTTGCTCTGACAGAACCCATTCAAAGGATTGACAAAAATAATTTTCATATATATAATTGATAAAGATCGTTTTATAAATGATCAATACATCTTAGAATAAGTATATACCGAGTAAGAAGGAAGATATTCATGAATAAAAATATCTGTGGGAGCAAGTTATTCGGTATAATTTTCGTTTTTTTTCTTTTAATCATAGCGAAAACCTCGGATGTTCCTGCACAGTCAACGCTTGAGCCAAAACTCAATCATTCCGATTGTGTGTACCACTGCATGACGGATTAGAATTTCATACATTCAAAAATGGGTTATGAAACAGCGTCTAGATCTTATTATGCATTCATGACACGGTTTTGGGAGACCAGTGGTTGCAAAGGTGT
>CAZMZQ010000083.1:0-7046 GCA_964570745.1 uncultured Anaerolineaceae bacterium | reverse complement strand
TCTGTCGGGGCGAAAGGATTCGAACCTTCGACCTCTTACACCCCATGCAAGCACGCTAGCCGGACTGCGCCACGCCCCGATAGGCAGTTATTATACACTTTCTGACATTTTTAGCAAGGTTTTTGCCCCATTTAAAATGGTTCAGTTATCTTTTGAAGATTATCAGTTGCTAGATTCAAAATCACAAAACCGCGTGCCTCAACTTTCTTTCCCCCTAAGGCACCTGGATTGATTATGCGGGTTTTCTTAAAATATTCATCCTTGAACTGATGTGTATGACCGTGAATCACATAATCATATTTACCATCCATGATTGCGTTTTGCAATAAATTGAGCCTGTGTCCATGTGTAACAAAAATATGTTTATTGTCAATTGTTAATTCAAGAAATTCACCTGCCAGGTTATCCGGACGAAACCAATTGACGCGCTCATCAATTTCGAAAGGGTAATCTCCATTTCCATACACACAATAAAGCTGAAACTCTCCCAGATAATCGATTACATCTGCTTCTGTAAAGTCTCCGCAATGAATCACCGTCTTGATGCCCAGCTCTTTTAATTTTTTCTGAGCTGCCTGGACCATTTGAATATTGTCGTGTGTGTCACTGATAATACCAATTTGCATAATCACTCCATTAGATATAAATTCTACCCGAGCATATGGTAAAATTTAGAGGAATTCTAGTCTACCCGGAGCAAAATATGGCATCATCACTTGAACAAGGAATCGAAGCAGCCAAAGCTGGTCTGATGGAAGAAGCCCTTGCCCATCTGAAAGATGCCATAGTCGAAGAACCCGAAAACGCAAATGTCTGGGTCTGGTTGTCTGCTATTATTGAAGACGAAGATAAACAGACCATTTTCCTCAAAAAAGCTCTTGAAATCGACCCCGGCAATCGCCCCGCCCAGCGTGGACTTGCTTTTATTGAACGCAAGAAGTACATCCCTGCAAAACCAGGAGAAAAACTGTCTGATTACACCAAGCCCATTGGCATTTTTAAGAACCAGCAAGGTGTTAGCCCGTCCCAGGCTGCTGCTCACGTTGCTGCAGAAAACCCAATGTCTGAACAGGATGCTGCTTCTTCAACTCCAGCTGCCAGTGTAAACGCATCAACCGGGGTTGTTCAATCCACCAAACAGCGCAAACCGTGGTTGGATATCTTGCTCTACGGTCTGACTCTCATGGTTTTCATCATCATAGGGATTTTGATCGGTTCCACACTGCTAAATGTCGATATTCCTTTTCTTTCACGCCCTCAAACAATCCTGAAAACGCAGCCAGAAGAAAACGGCATGTTCCTGATGCAGGAGGATCAATATCAAAAAGTGGAGATGTTTCAGGGCGTAGTACCTGATGATCCAACTGGTATCCTGGTATCAACTGATACAACCCCTTCGATCGTTATGGCCTTACCCTGGGTCAACATCGATACTCTGAAGTTACAGGATGAAAAAGACAATCCCGTCACCTTTAATGTCACCCCTGCAGAAAACAACATTAGCATTATCGATCCGGTCGAAGAATTATCCCCAGGAAGATACTGCCTTGTTTATCTAATTAACTCAACTCAAAGCCAAAATCTGTATTGGTGCCTTATAATCAGTGAAAACTAAAAACATAATCAAAAAAATCCTCCCTGGAGTGTTTAATGGAATTAAATACAATCGTTAAAAAGTCAGTCCTGGCTGAAAAAATCCTGTCATACCAGATTTATTCGCCATATATTGCCAAGAAAGCTCAGCCTGGTCAATTCGTGATCCTCCGTCTGGGGGAATCGGGCGAACGTGTACCCTTGACGATCGTTGATCACGATGAGGAAAGTGGCACTATTCGATTGATTGTTCAAACGGTTGGCAAGAGCACCAGTAAATTGGACGAAATCCCGGTTGGCGAAATAATCCATGATGTTCTGGGTCCACTTGGTAACCCATCAACGATTGAAAAATATGGCAAAGTCTGCGTGGTTGGCGGAGGGGTGGGAGCCGCAGTTGCCTATCCGGTCGCCCGGGCACTAAAACAAGCCGGCAACGAGGTTACCTCCATCGTTGGAGCTCGCAACGTTGACCTGGTAATTCTGAAGGAAGAGCTCGAAGCTGTAAGCGATCATTTTTACATCACAACCGACGACGGCAGCTATGGTTATAACGGATTTGTAACCGGAAAGCTTCAAGACTTACTTGATTCCGGAAAGACTTTTGATTATGTTCTCGCAATAGGACCGTTGTTTATGATGAGAGCCGTCTGCGAGCTTACCCGACCTTATCAAATCCCAACGACTGTGAGTCTTAATACGATCATGGTTGATGGAACAGGCATGTGTGGTGGTTGCCGGGTCCAGGTTGACGGTAAAACTCGCTTTACCTGTGTTGAAGGGCCGGAATTTGACGGTCACCTGGTAGATTTCCAGAGCATAATCCAAAGGAATCGTGCATATAAAGATGACGACGATTGCCGGCTCGATGTCCAAATTGCAGATTTGGATGATGAAGCCGCGCTGGCAGCTGTGGTCATACATGAAAAACAACGTCAACCGATGCCAGAAGTACTCCCATCAGACCGGATCAAAAGTTTTGAGGAGGTCGCGTTGGGATTCACTGAAGAACAAGCTCTTGCAGAAGCCGAACGCTGTTTACAGTGCCGAAGACCCCTGTGTGTTGAAGGCTGCCCCGTTTCAGTAAAAATCCCACAATTCATCCAGTTAATCAAACAGAAAAAATATGTTGAAGCCGGCATCAAGATCAAGGAAGACAACTCACTACCACGGGTGTGTGGTCGCGTTTGTCCACAGTCTGACCAATGTGAAGGTGCCTGTATTATGCTCAAAAAAGGTCAACCCATAGCAATCGGCGCCCTTGAGCGGTTTGCTTCTGACAAACTTGCAGAGCAAAAACAAGAAGTTAATCTTCCAATCAAATCGGATTTTCCCCCCAAAGCCGCTATGATTGGCTCTGGTCCGGCGAGTTTAAGCTGTGCCGGAGACCTTGCAAAATCAGGTATCGAGGTGACTGTGTTTGAAGCCTTCCATGATTATGGCGGGGTTTTGCGTTATGGCATTCCTGAGTTTCGTCTTCCTAAAGAAATCGTCAGCCAGGAAGTAGATGAACTCAAAAAGCTGGGTGTCAAATTTTTCCCCAACACCTTGATCGGTTCTACATTTACTGTAGACGAACTATTAAAAGACTATGGTTTCGATGCCATTTTCATTGGTTCTGGCGCTGGTTTACCGCGCTTCCTGGGCGTTCCAGGTGAAAACCTGGTCGGCATCTATTCTGCAAACGAGTTTCTGACCCGGGTTAACCTGATGAAGGCTTACCAGTATCCCTTCGTCGATACACCGATTCACAACCTGCATGGCAAGAGAGTCGGCGTTTTCGGTGGAGGCAACACTGCCCTTGATTCCGCCCGGGTTGCCATCCGGTTGGGAGCGAAAGAAACATTCATAATCTATCGACGCAGCGAAGAAGAAATGCCCGGACGCAAAGAAGAAATAGAGCATGCGATTGCGGAAGGTGTACAGTTTGTGTATTTGCGCAACCCGATCGAGTTCAAAGGAGACGAACAGGGCAATCTGACCTCGGTTCGTTTACTTAAAATGGAGCTGGGTGAACCCGACGCAAGCGGACGACGCAGTCCGATCGAAGTTATTGGTTCGGAACATGAATATCCCATCGATGTCGCGGTTATCGCAATCGGGAACGCCTCCAACCCAATTATTCACCGGAAAACACCTGCGATCGAAGTTAACAAATGGGGCAACATTATTGCAGATGAAAAAACTTCAGGAACTACAATGCCCGCAGTTTATGCAGGCGGAGACATCGTCACAGGCGGTGCCACAGTTATCCTGGCAATGGGTGCTGGTAGAAAAGCTGCCTCTTCGATGATCGAATACTTCAAGGAATCAGGTTATCAATTATGACAAAAATAACCTGCATTGGCGCCGGCAGTTATTCTTTCGGGCTGAGCACATTGATCACGCTTTTACAGAGCGAAAAGCTTGACGGAGCTGAATTAGCCCTGGTAGACACTAACCAGGAGTCTTTGGACCTGATCAGCGCCCTTGCAAATTGGTTGAATTCGGAATGGAACAGTAATAAACGAATTACAAGCCATTCAAATCATAAAACAGCTTTAAAAGGGTCAGATTTTGTCATCAACGCGATTGAAGTCCAGCCGCGTGAGAAACTCTGGCAGCAAGATTTTGAACTGAGCCAGAAGTTTGGTATCCGCCAGCCTTATGCAGAAAATGGTGGTCCCGGTGGTTTTGCCCATGCTGCTCGAAACGTGAACAGCATTCTTGAAATCACCCACGAGATGGAAACCCTCTGCCCTGACGCGCTCTTCATCAATTTCACCAACCCGATGCATCGCATTTGTTATCTGATTAATGAATATACAAAGATTAGAGTTGTGGGTTTGTGTCATCAGCTTGCCATAGGCTATGCCATGGTTGCCAAGGCACTTGCACCTGTATACGGGTTTACTGATGCTGAAAGCTTTTTGAGCACGCATGCAGACCCTGCCAACGAACTGCCACAAAGGCATATGGCGTTTCTTGGAATGGAGAACTTCAAGATCACTGCTGCAGGATTGAACCATTTCACCTGGATGACTGCCTTACAAGATCGAAGAAGCGGAGAGGATTTATACCCACTCTTCCATGATTATTGGTCAAAATTATCAAAATCCTTTGAACCGCTGACCCAAAAGATTTACAATTCCTTCAACATGTTCCCTATTCCCGGGGACGAACACCTTGGAGAATACCTCCCCTGGCTGAGTTGTTCGCGAACCAACCCCTGGTTGAAATATGATCTTTCTTTATATGATTGGGATTATTACGATGCAAGCCGCGATCAACAATGGTTAAAAATCACTGAAGATGTAAAAAACAAGACCAATCCCAACCAATATCAGGCTTATTCTGAAGGGGCACTCGAAATTATTGAGGCAACTGTGACCGATCAGCCTCTCTACTGGGAGGCGGTCAATATCCCAAACCAAGATGCCATCGTGGGTTTACCCGCAAATGCAATCGTGGAAGTTCCCGCAGTTGTAAATCGAGAAGGCTTTCATCCCCAGGAATTCTTCACCTTGCCAACTGGTGTGTTATCTTTGCTGCAGCGTGAAGTGGCAACCAGTCAGCTCAATATTGATGCAGTCGTTCATGGGGATCGACAACTTGCCCTCCAGAGTCTGCTGCTCGACCCAGTGATGGATGACCTTGACCAGGCAGAACTAATTTTGGAAGAAATTATTTCAACCAATCAAGAGTTTTTGCCACAATTTAACTAAAAAATAAGCGAGAAAAAAGCATGTTTGACCCAACAAAAATTGAAGTTTTCACTCAACCAGATCCTGAGGACAAAACCAAAAGTAAAACCATTTTCGAACCACTTTCAAGCCGTGGATTTCCCCGGTGGCTTGTTTTTGCCCTTGCGGTAATTGGATTGGTTTACATCCTTAATCCAACCTTTGGTTTGATCGAGTTAATCCCTGACAATTTACCTATAATTGGAAACCTTGATGAAGGCGCAGCTTTCATTCTGATTATGTACGGAGTTATTGAGCTTTTATATGGAAAAAGATAACCCCTTTTCAGAGGTTTAAAGTTGACGAAACCTGTGTTTTATAGTAAATTCAAAATGTTTATGACGGCTTACTAACTTGGGTAGTTACCTACAGTTTGAAGTCCAGAACGAATTACAAATGATTTATTTATGAGAGGAAGTTTTACAAGTATGTCTGAAAGAGAAGTTGGAACTGTCAAATGGTTCAATGGTGAAAAAGGCTTCGGTTTTATTGCCAGAAAGACCAATGACAAAGATGTATTCGTGCACTATAGTGCAATCATTGGAGATGGTTTTCGCACTTTGAAAGAAGACCAGGCAGTTGAATTCAGTGTTGTTGATGGGGAGAAAGGTCCCCAGGCTCAAGACGTAAAAGTTCTGGAATAATTCTTCGAACTAATAATTCAAATGGCTGTCTTTTGGCAGCCATTTCGTTTTAAACAACACAACTCAGGTTGAACTAAGTTAGTAACCATAAGTTCACCTTATTCTTAACTTTTGGTCAAATGCAGTTTCAAATCACATAACCAGATTAATTCCGCTTCAATTCACGCATGATATCTCTTCGGCTTACACCCATGGTCCGGCCATACTGCTTGAATTGATAGTCCTCATAATCAGACCAGTTACCAAGGAAAAGCTTTGGCTTCTCATCTCCATCAAGAGCCAGAATATGCGTTGCAATACGGTCCAGGAACCAGCGATCATGGCTGACGACTACAGCACAGCCAGCAAATTCTTCCAGAGCTGCCTCCAGCGCACGCAATGTATTTACATCCAAATCGTTGGTTGGTTCGTCCAGAAGCAAGACGTTTGCGCCAACACTCAGTGTTTTTGCCAGGAAAACCCGGTTGCGCTCTCCTCCCGAAAGCGTTTTGATTGCCTTCTGTTGATCAGAACCGGTAAAATTAAACGAAGCACAATAAGCCCTGCCGTTGACAACGGTATCGCCCAAATGCAGGTTATCAGCACCGCCAGTAATTTCTTCAAAAACAGTGGCTTCGGGATCTAGGCTGCGCATCTGGTCAGCATAACCGAGCTTGACAGTCTCTCCCAGTATTACCTTACCAGAATCTGGTTTGATTAAGCCAGCAATAACTTTAATCAAGGTTGACTTTCCTGCGCCGTTTGGTCCAATAACACCCACTATCGATCCCGCCGGTACTGACAAGTCCAGATTTTCGAGTAATACGCGCTCACCATAACCTTTGCTTATCCCATCAAGTTCAATAACCACCTCTCCCAACCTCGGACCAGAGGGGATGTAAATCTCCAGGTCTTTACGCGTTTTCTCATGTTCCTGTGACAATAACTTTTCGTAAGCTGTCACGCGTGCCTGACCTTTTGCCTGCCTGGCTTTAGGCGACATGCGGATCCAGTCCAGCTCGTGTTGCAGTGTGCGTTGGCGTTTGCTTTCGGTCTTTTCTTCTACGCGCAAGCGTTCCTGCTTTTGCTCAAGCCAGGAAGAGTAATT
>CAZMZQ010000082.1:0-7140 GCA_964570745.1 uncultured Anaerolineaceae bacterium | reverse complement strand
TGAGGGTTCAGATCGAGCGTATCCGCGAAATGGTCGATTGCTTCAACATCCCGCGCGTCGAAATTGACAACTACGAAGCTGATGACGTGATCGGCAGCCTGGCTCGCTGGGCGAGTGAAGAGAAAGGTCTGGGCGTCAAGATTATCACCGGCGACCGCGATATGCTCCAGCTGGTTACCAACAGCGTGGTTGTCTCGCTGCCAGATCGCAAAACCGGAAAAGACGAAGACTACTTCCCCGAAGACGTTGTCCGTCGTATGGGTGTGAGACCAGACCAGATAGTGGATTACAAAGCCCTTATGGGCGACACGTCCGATAACATCCCTGGTGTGCGCGGTATTGGCGACAAAACCGCAGTTGAACTGCTGAAAAAATATGACACTCTTGATAATATCTATGCTCACCTCAAAGAAATCACTGGCAGACCGTATAAACCGCTCAGCGAAGGGAAGGAAGCAGCTTATCTCAGCCAGGATTTGGCCCGTATCCGTACCGATTTGCCAATTATTCTCGACCTCGAACAAGCAGACCCGACCCACTTTGACCCTTCAGCCGTAGAGAGTCTCTTTAAAGAGCTGGAATTTCGAACCCTCACCCAGGAACTCAAAAAAATTACCAACAAGTTCGATGCGGATTACCAGGAGCAAAACGGTTTTCAGGGCAGTTTGTTTCCGAGTGCTGATAAACCCAAAACCGAGACCGTCCTCAGCGATCCCCAGGATGGTGATTTTGAAACTGTGATTGTTGAAGATCTGGCAAAGCTAAATTTAATGGTACAGGAGCTGAAGAACGCTGCTCAAATCGCGTTTGATACCGAAACGACCGGGCTCGATCCAATGCAGGCAGATTTGGTCGGCATCTCACTGGCTGCCAGCCCCGAAAAAGGCTATTACATCCCGATTGGTCACAAATCCGGTCAGCAGCTTGATCTTAATGTAATCAAGGCTTCCCTTCAACCGATATTTATCGATTCCGACATCCATAAAGTGGCTCACAATGCAAAATTTGATCTCATTGCGCTGCACCAGGCTGGTTTCGAGCTTACACCGCTTACTTTTGACACGATGGTAGCCGAATGGGTGATCAATCCGACCTCGCGCAGCCTGGGATTGAAAGCCCAGGCAAATACACGCCTTGGGGTTCAGATGACAGAAATCGAAGCATTGATCGGTAAAGGCAAGAGCCAGATCTCGATGGACGAAGTGCCGATAGAAAAATGCGCTCCTTATGCCGCCGCCGATGCAGTGATGACCCTGCGGTTGGTTAAGCCCATTTCAGAAGATTTGCGTGCGCATGCTGCTGAAAAGCTTTATAACGATCTTGAAAACCCATTGATTCCCATTCTCACCAGGATGGAAGAGGCTGGAATCTTACTCGATGAGGCTTTCTTCGAAGGCTTCTCGCGGGAACTAAAAGGTCAGATCGACCAGCTCACCCAACAAGCCTACCAGCTGGCAGGAGAAGAATTTAACCTCAACTCCACCCAGCAGCTATCGAGCATCTTGTTTCAGAAATTAGCCCTCGAACCGCCTGACCGGTCCAAAAAAACCAGCAGCGGCAAGTACTCAACTTCGGCTGACGTGCTCGAATCGATGCGTGGGATGCATCCACTTGTCGAAGTTATTCTTGAATATCGCGAGCTGTCCAAGCTTCAGTCCACTTATGTTGACGCCCTGCCCACACAGGTCAACCCCAAAACCGGGCGTGTGCATACCACCTTCAATCAAACCGGTACGGTAACCGGGCGTGTCGCCTCACAGAACCCGAATTTACAAAATATCCCCATCCGTACTGATCTTGGTCGTCGTGTGCGCCAGGGTTTTATTGCCGCGCCTGGTCACAAGCTGCTGGCAGTTGATTATTCGCAAATTGAGCTGCGCATTGTCGCCCACCTGGCACAAGACGAAGCCATGATGAAAGCTTTCCATGAGAGCCAGGATATTCACGCTGCCACCGCTGCAGCCATTGAAGATGTGCCCTTGAACAACGTCACGAATCAGCAGCGCCGCCATGCCAAGGCGATCAATTTCGGTCTCATTTATGGGATGAGTCCCTTTGGGCTCACCCGCACAACCGACCTTACCCTGGCAGAAGCCGAAAACTTCGTCAGGGAATACTTCAGGGAATTTCCAGGTGTCAAAAAATGGCTCGACAACACCCGCCTCGAAGCCAGCCGCCAGGGCTACGTGGAGACCCTCCTGGAGCGCCGGCGTTACTTCCCTGCTCTGGCTGCCGGAACCAACTACACCATCCGCCAGCGGGAAGAGCGTGAAGCGATCAACGCCCCCGTCCAGGGCACAGCTGCCGATATTATTAAGCTGGCTATGATCCGCCTACCCGAAGCTTTGACACAGGCAGGGCTCAAGACGCGTATGCTTTTGCAGGTGCACGATGAATTGATCTTCGAAGTGCCCGAACCAGAAATTGAGCAAGCAACAAGATTGGTTAAAGAGGTGATGGAAAGCGCCTACGCACTATCCGTACCCCTGGTCACCGAAGCCCGTGTAGGCGATAACTGGGGCGAGCTCACCGTCGTCGACCCCGATATGCCGGTGATAATGGAGGTATAGCAAAAAATGATTCCAGTTAGAAACAACCCGCAAACCTTTTCGTAGGAAGTGGGGCTTGACCCATTCCGAGGAAGCTATCTTTTAGACGAAAAAACTACCATCCACCGCAGGAATGCCAGGACAATCAGAAATTAATGGTTCAAACTCCCACAGTCTGGCTCTGCAGCTGACCTTTGAGCTGCATGATCTGCTTGCGGGTGCGGTCGTCAGTCTCAACCAGTTCAGCAATCTTGTCGCAGGCATACATGACAGTGGTGTGGTCTCTTCCGCCCAGCTCTTCCCCAATCCTCGGCAGCGAAAGTTCGCCCATGTCGCGCATCAAATACATCGCCACCTGGCGTGGGAAAGCAACGTCTCTCGCCCGGCTGCGTCCGGTCAGGCTGCTATGGCTAACGTTAAAAAATTCAGATACAACCTCGAGCACAGTTTTCGGGGTGATGCTGCTCGGTTGGGGCACAAAATCTGCCAGTGCATGTTCGGTCAGGCGCAGGGTGAGCTCCTGCCCGCTCAACTGTGAGAAAGCCAAAACGCGATTCCAGGCGCCTTCCAGCTCGCGCACATTCGTCTGAATCAGTTTGGCTATCCGTTCGATCACCTCTTCGGGCACATCAGCGTTCAACTTCTCTGCCTTGCTGTGCAAAATCGCCAGCCGGGTCTCATAATCAGGTGCCTGCATGTCTACCGTCAGCCCCCATTCAAAGCGCGAACGCAGGCGTTCTTCCAGCGTGCTCATCGCCTTGGGGGAGCGGTCAGAGGTCATCACAATTTGTTTGTCTTGCCCGTAGAGTGCGTTAAAGGTATGGAAAAATTCTTCTTGTGTGGAGTCTTTACCGGCAATGAACTGGATATCATCGATCAGCAGCACGTCAACCTGGCGATATTTTTCACGGAAAGCCGCAGTGGTTTTAGTACGAATGGCGTGAACAAGGTCATTGGTAAATTCTTCCGATGAGATATACAAAATCTGTTTGCCTTGCTGCAATACCGCGTTTCCGATGGCATGCAGCATGTGCGTTTTGCCCAGCCCAACACTGCTATAAATGAAAAGAGGGTTATATGCCCGGGCGGGGTTCTCTGCCACAGCCTGGCAGGCAGCATGTGCCAGGCGGTTTGCTGACCCCACCACGAAATTATCAAATCGATAGCGGGGGTTTAGATGGGTATCGTAATTGTCCGATTCTACAGGTTTGGTGGCTTTGGGCGCGGTAACAGTTTCTTCAGCCAACTCTACCTGTGGGGCAGCCCATACCTTAAATTCCACGGTCACCGGTCGTGCCATCATACCGGTAAGTTTGTTAACGACCGTGCTTTTCAGGCGGCTGTCCAGCCAGTCACAAGCATAGGCATTACCGGTTCCAAGGGAAAAAGTACCCGAATCGTCTTCATAAGCGATCAGCTGCGTGTTCTTCACCCAGGTATCAAAAGAAGCTTTGCTAAGCTCCATTTGTAATTGTCCGATTGTTGCCTGCCATGCTTGTTGGGCATTCATGCTTTCAACTCCCTGTTCCTCAATCAGTCTAAGTAACACCGACGATAAATCATGTGATCGGTTTGATAAAATCGATTCACTCAAAACAGCTTCAGATTCGTGTTGGTAAGTGAATGACCAAATTCTATCACCTCAAAGTCCAAATAAGGCGTTTTGTGTCTTAAAATGTTTGAATTCTTTAAGGTTCAGAAAATTGAGACTTTTAAATGTTAAGCTTTTCTTATTCTCCACCTTTAGACCGGTTGTTCTAAACCCTAATTAGCAGAATTCATTCACTGGACTTACCCATATATATGGGTTTTATTGGGTGATGTTCAACTATTATTACCACAAATAGGGGCTATTGAAAGACCAATACCAGGGGTTCGAAAATGTCCGAATTGCAGGATAGTGATTCAAGTATTGGAATTTACTAAACCAAAACCTTGAGATTGAAACTCCAAGTCCCTTAGTCCTGATCCATCAATTTGGCCACACGTCTGCCAATTTCAACTGCAAAGTTGGTTCCCCGGTCCCAGGGGTACACCTGGCTCATGCTGGCAAACCAAAGTCCATCAACGGGTGTTTTCAACGCGGGGATATTTTTGCTGTGGTCAAGCAGTGGGATCGGCTGGGCATAACCTGTCTTACTCAACCATGAATTCTTAACCCAGCTCTCATCAAAATCCGGATTTATCTTCTTGAGGTGGGGCAGAAAATCAGCCAGCAGTTCTTCTTTGTTCTTACTGAAGTTTGGATGGCTGCTTTCGAGATAATCGCCAATATAGATGATATGATCCCCGCCAAAATACTCAGGTTTAAGGAAGTTGGTATGCTCCACTAACGAAAGGAAAGGGTAACCGGCCTTTTTGGGAATGTTGTACCAATAGTAACCATCCGGTGAAAGCGGATGGTTGAGCGAAATGGTCATCACCACTGCTCCCATATGGTTCAGTTTCAACAGCTCTCCCAGGTAGTCAGCGGGCAATTCGGGTGCAAGTTTAGCCATCAATCCCGGTGAGAGTGTCACCAGCACCTGGTCAAAATGTTCAGGCTTTGCTTCTTTCAAAATAACGTTCAGTCCCCCTGCCAGATCTTTTTCGATGCGCTCGACAGCCGACTGATAGCGGATCTCTACACCATCATCCAGAAGTCTCTGGGCAAACTTATCCGCAAATTTCTGGAATCCGCCTTCAAAAGTTCCCAGCCTGGTGGTGCGTACATGCAGCCGCGCCCACATCCAGGCCATATTGACTTTATCTGCCCAATTTTCGCCAAATTTACCATCCAGCATGGGCTTCCACATGCTTTCAAACACCTTATTGCCAGCCCACTTACGCATCCAGGCATCTGTAGTCACCTTCTCAAGTGGTTTCCAGTTCTTGGTGAAGCGCAGGTAAAGCCCGATCAACCCAAAGCGGATTTTATTGATTCCCCACCCCAAACCGGGATACATGATCGCTGCCGGGATCGAATCAAAAGGAAAAAACTTGCCATTGTGATACATCACACTGATTGGTTTAGGGAACATAACCTGGTCAGACCAGCCCAATTCTTCTATCAGACCTAAAAGATGCGAATCACTTTGGAACCAATGATGATAAAAACGTTCGACAGACCACTCCCAATAAGGTTCTTTAAAACCTGAAGCAAGCCCGCCAGGCAAATCGCTGGCTTCAAAAACTGTCACATCGTGACCCAGTTTCCTCAAATCAAAGGCAGCGCTCAACCCGGCAAATCCAGCCCCGATCACCCCAATTTTTTGTCTTTTATCTGTCATGGTTTTCCTCATTCTTTAGTGCCGTCAGTCGTCCCGGGCATCCTCTTGTTTATATTCATCCTGGAGGCTCTCAAGGTCACTGGTCAGGCTAAAACCTTCTTTAACAAAGAAAACAGCGCCGACCAGAGTCACCGGCAGCCATAATGCTGCACGCAGAAGTAATGCAAAACTAAGCGCGTTTTCAGGGACTACTCCAAACACTTCCATCATTGATTTTGTCGCTGCATCAAAAGTGCCCAACCCGCCGGGCGCAGCCGGCACCAACAACACCAGGTTAACAATCCCGACCACCAATAATAAGTTTTGGAAGGGCAGTGTCAGCCCCATCGCTTTCATCACACCCCAATAAAGCCCCGTTTCTACAATCCAGATCAAAACTGACTGAAACATTACCAATAGTGATTGAAACGGTGAATGCAGCACCTGCAATCCGTCTGTGAATTTTTGGATAATACCTCTAAGCGGCTGCCTGAATTTCCTGGGAACAAGATGATCAACAACCCATTCCGCGACCTTGTCCATTTTTTCCGGTAATAAAACCATGCCGATAAACATTATCAAGATCAGCCCAAAAATGAGCCCCACCCAAAACGCACTCGTTTCGATAATGTCAACCCATTGGCTGTTGGGTGCAAAGCTGGTCAGCCTTCCCAGGTTGAGCAGCACCAGGGCGAGGATAGCAATTCCGTCAAAGAGATGTTCAACGACAATAGTCGCCAGCGAGCCTGAGATTGGTACGCCTTCTTTCTTTCGCAGCAGAACCGTTCGCAACAGATCACCTGCCCTGGCAGGAAAGATGTTGTTTGCCATGTATCCGGCAGAGAGAACAGGGAAAAGCCTGGTCACAGACACCGGTTTCATTGGCAAAAGCAATACCCGCCAGCGCCACGTTCGAACGAACAACGCGATAAAATAAAAACCAATGCCCAGGGCGACATAAGCAAGATTGGCACTTGTCAGTTGGTCCCAGACCAGTGAGAAATCTACTTTGCGGAAAGCCAGCCACAAAAAGACGGCACTAATGATTAGCCCCAGCCAGACATGCCAACGCTTTATCTTCATGCCCTCGATTGTACCTTACTTGCGAAAGAGAAATTTAAGATAAAAGTACGGGCGGGTTCAATACATGAGCCTTATGTCATGATGATATCCGCAAAACCCGCCCCGTTGGAATCACGAAAACAATTCGGTTTTCAATACATCCCACATTTCCTGCTCTGTATACTTTATAATCTTCTTTTCGGTACGGAAATTGTTTCCTGGAGGGTTTATGAAAAATCTACAACTACGCGCAGCAATTTATGGCCATGCTGTCGGAGACG
>CAZMZQ010000081.1:0-7203 GCA_964570745.1 uncultured Anaerolineaceae bacterium | reverse complement strand
AGTTATTTAATCCAAAAACGGCAGACTAATCTGCCGTTTTTGGATAGTTAGGTTAAGGCAAACGATATGAACTTATGAATTATCTTCTACAGCACCCTTAACTTCTTTAGCCAGTTCTTCAATGCCTTCTTTGGCAGATTCTGTGACTTGTTGGGCTTTTTCTTTGGTCAGTTGGGCAAGTTCTTCCGCTTTATGCAGGGCGTCCTGATAGGCAACTTCTGCACGTTGCTTGGTTTCCTCATATGATTCAATGCTTTTGTCTTTTAATTCAATTGCTTTTTCCTTGATAACCTGACGGGTTTCTTCACCGGTTTGAGGGGCTAAAAGCAACGAAACGATTCCACCAGCTAAGGCGCCAACTGTGAAACCTAATACAAAATTTCCAAATTTATCTTCCTGTGACATTTTTTCTCCTAATATTATTTTTACTTTTTAAAACGGAGCAGCTGGGCTATCTTTTTGACCCCAGCCATAGATTCGTTTATTTTAATTACCGGTTCAGTTAAATTATCACTCATAAACCTAACTGTACCTTTGAGAGTATTAACAGTGTCTTTGGTTGAACTCATAATTGGTGCAACTTCATTTTTTAATAGATTGGTTAAATCTGCCAGTTGAATGATTAGAATAACCAACGCCACACCGATTATGAACATCATTAATGCCATCAGAATTATAAAAATATCCCGAACTTTAGACACAGCTTCATAATCCTGTACTGACAACAAAACAATGCCAGCAATAATTGCGATCAGAATCACAACCGCCGATACAATGGCAATAATACCGCCCTTTTCTTTTGGTTTTTCAACCGCCGGAGCAAGCTCAAGCTCTTTACTTTCTGTAGCGGTTAAAGGTTTGGTTTCTGTCATACTATCCTCACTAAATTAATTATATACCAAAACCCTGTAGCTTTATGGTTTATGTATAAAAGACTCAGAGATCCGTAATCTGAAGTTCAGTTTCATCTGTCTCAAATAAATCATCTGCGGGGATCAGTGTAATATCAGCAAAGTTTCTGCTTTGATCTGTAGTTATCAAGTGTTGTTTAACAAGTTCTAGGATTGCGAGAAAAACGACAATCGTATGTAAACGATCAGGATTTTCACCCAGTATGGTCGAAAAGTAAGCCCGTTTCTCACTGCGCAATAAATGGACAATTTCTTCGAGTTTTCTCTTCAGTGTTATCCTTGGAATACTGATCAACGCACCTTCCTGGATTGACGGGTGCTGACTGGCAAGGTTTTCAAGGCTCATGATCAAGTCGGTAATGCTGAGACCACTGAGGTCGAGCTGCACACTGACTGGATAAGCCCGGGGAATATGGAGGTGGCTACGAAGATTTGATTTCACCCGATCGGATAACCACTCCGTAGTATTTTTAATCTCCCGATATAGTATCAACTGGCGGGCAAGGGTCTCCCCTATGTCTTCTTCCTCTTCACTGCGCAAAGGCGGTCGGGGTAACAACGCTTCAGATTTGATTTGAACCAACCTGGCAGCAATGATTACAAACTCTGAGAGGTAACCCGGGTCGGCAAATTTATTGGCTTCAATATAGGCAAGAAATTGATCGGTAACCTGCGCTAATGCCAGTTTGTTGATATCAAGTTCTGCATTCTGAATGAGGTCGAGCAGTAAGTCTAATGGACCGGAATAAACTTCTGTTTCGATTTCATAAGAATCTGATTGATGCAGCCATAGTTTTGCCATAACTGAATTATATCGCAGGCTAGACCTCAATTGGTGTACTGAAAGGTATACTTATAGCGCTATGGCAACTTATGTTTGTATAAAATGCGGCTCACCTTATCCTTCAGAATCTTTACCTTTCCGCTGTGGAACCTGCGGAGGGTATTACACGATGGTGAATTCGTCCTACGATCCGCTTCTGAAAACGGATAAGCCAGGAATGTGGATGTATCAGAAAATGATTTCGGATATAGACCTTCCGGTCTCTTACCTTGGTGAAGGCAAAACCCCATTGGTGGAAAGAAAACTTGGTAATTATCATTTTTTCGCCAAACTCGAGAGCCTGAATCCAAGCGGGTCTTTTAAGGATCGCAATGCTGCAATTCTGACAAGTTTTTTGAGAAAACTTCAGATTACGACAGTAGTCGAAGATTCTTCTGGTAACGCAGGGGCAGCTTTGGCTTTTTATTCTTCTGCCTTTGGAATCCGGAGCCGAATCTTTGTTCCGGAGAACACATCAGGGCCAAAAATCCATCAAATACAGAAGAGTGGGGCTGAAGTGGTGTATGTGTCCGGATTACGTATAAACGCCCAAAAAGCTGCGATTGCTGCGCTTAATGAGGAAAATACTGTCTACGCCAGTCATGCGGCGCTTCCATTTGGTATGGGGGCTTATTCTACGATTGCATTTGAGATCTTTGAAAAACTTGGACAATTACCGGGCAAAGTCTATTGTCCGATTGGGCATGGATCGCTTTTCTTTGGTATCCTGGCAGGATTTGACGCAATAAGCAGATATCTTGGAAAGCCTCGCCCTGCGATGATTGGTGTTCAGCCAGAGGTATGTGCGCCTTTAGTTGCTGAATGGGAAGGCAATGAATTTGATTATCAGGGCGCGCATAGCCTGGCGGAAGGCACCTTAATTCCTAACCCAATCAGGAGAGATGAAATCTTGAAAACCCTCATATCCGGTTTTGATAATCAAATCAGGGTTTCGGAAGATGAGATTGCAAAAGCACATTTTGAATTGCTTCAGGGTGGACTGTATGTTGAACCCACATCAGCCATGGTTTTTGCGGCTTTAAAACAATTCCCTCACAGAAATGAGAACCTTGATGTTTTGGTATTTTCAGGGAATGGGTTAAAATCAATGGACTGAGAATATATGAAACTGCGGATTCGTTTGAAATTCAATTGTTGTGGATGGTAAACGAATCAGCGGTTCAACATGGAGGAATATGCTTGAATCAGCGGGATTTGTTGCATTGAGGGAAAAACTCCCCCAAAATTTCAACAACGATTTTTTACTTACTCGCGCCCTCACTCACCGTTCGTATCTTAATGAAAACAAGCACATGCTGGAAGATAATGAACGGCTTGAGTTCCTGGGCGATTCTATTTTGAATTTTATTGTTGCTGAATGGCTTTATCAAAACTATCCTGAAAAACAGGAGGGTTTTCTGACAAAGGTAAGGGCTGCACTGGTACATACACAGCAGTTATCATCTTTTGCACGAAAAATTGATCTTGGTCCGGCGCTCTTGGTTGGTAAGGGGGAGGACAGTGCAGGCGGACGTGAACGAGATGCTATTCTTTGCGATACTTTTGAAGCATTGATTGCTGCTATTTATCTTGATACTGATATTGATACGGTAAAAGAATTTATTATTCCAATGTTTGAAGCTGAATCTGAAGAAATTTTGAAATCTCACGGAGAAGAAGATGTAAAAAGCAGCTTGCAGGAATGGGCACAAGCTCAGGGGTATCCTTCTCCTAATTACATTTTAATAAACGAAAGAGGACCTGACCACGCTAAAATTTTTGAAGTGGTCGCGATGATTAACGATCGGGAAATCGCCTCGGGTCTGGGTAAAACGAAACAACAGGCTGAGAAAGATGCAGCTTTAAATAGCATTAAGAAATTGGGAATCTATCATTTATGACCGAAACTAAATTTGCCGGACT
Organism: uncultured Anaerolineaceae bacterium; assembly: GCA_964570745.1. Taxonomy (GTDB): domain Bacteria; phylum Chloroflexota; class Anaerolineae; order Anaerolineales; family Anaerolineaceae; genus Mesolinea. The sequence goes on along the minus strand of CAZMZQ010000081.1, from coordinate 3,546 downwards.
TGATCTGCAAGGTTATAAAACTTTCGCAAAAGAAACTAATCTGGTATTTCCTGCACAGATTACTGCGATAGTTGGCCCAAATGGCTCGGGTAAATCTAACGTTGCAGATGCAATTCGCTGGGTTCTTGGAGAGCAATCTTATTCGCTGCTGAGAGCTAAAAGAACTGAAGATATGATCTATTCCGGCTCAGACAGCCGAGCAAGGGCAGGAATGGCAGCTGTTTCCATCAGCTTCAGCAATGAAACCAAGTGGCTTCCAATTGATTATTCTGAAGTTGTTCTGACACGCCGTGCGTATCGGGATGGGAAGAATGAATATCTGATCAACAATCAAAGGGTTAGGCTCAAAGATTTCAGCGAACTGCTGGGAAAGACCGGCCTTAGCGACCGAACATACACTATTATTGGACAAGGTTTGGTGGATACTGCACTTTCGATCAGACCAGATGAACGGAGCAAACTTTTTGAAGAGGCAGCAGGTATCGGTTTATATCAAAGCAGAAAAGAAGAAGCTTTGAGGCGACTGAGTGCAACCGAAAGAAACCTTGAGAGGGTACTCGATATCATTGCAGAACTGAAGCCTCGTGTTCGTAACCTGGAGAAACAAGCTGCCCGAGTTAGTGAGTATAAGACCGTGCAGGAGTCTTTGAAACAAAATTTGCGGGAATGGTATGGATTCCACTGGTATAAAGCGCTTAGAGAAGCGAATGTTATTAAAGAACAGTTGAATTCTGCTGAGTTAGAACGACAGTCTGCACGTAAAACGATTGAACAAGAACAGGGTGATAGCAGCAACCTGCGAGATCAAATTGATGAGCAGCGTATTAAGGTAAACAAATTGATGGACGAGCTGCGTGAACTAAGGGATCAACATCAAAGCGACAATCAAAAACTTGCTATTCTGGATGAACGCAGAGCAGCTGCCCTGAAAGGCAAACAGCAGGGACTATCTGATCTAACTGGTGTTGAAGAGGTTATTCGCTCTGCGGAAGAGAAGAGCAATTCATGGCAGGTCGATGAGGAAAAGGTAAGAGCAGAGCTTGAAAACGTCATTGAACGGTTAGAAGAACTGAAGGAACGGAGAACTTTACTCCTCGAACAAGAGAAAGCATTTGTTAAAGAAGATGCCCGCCTTCGAGATGCATTAGTTGAGCTGGACAAGGAAACGATTGTAGTGCGCTCTCGTAAAGAGGAGATGATCGACCGGACTAAAGAAATAAAGCAGGTACATGCCAACATTCTGGAAACACTGGCTTCACTTGGAGAGGAAGAAAAATCACTATCCTCAATAAATATCGAATTGGCGACCCAAATAAGAGAAACAGAACAAAAAACCGAACAACTGCGCAAGGAATTTGATGTAGCCCGGATTGAACGTGCAGAGTTGATGAAAGAATTGGAAACTCATCAGCAAAGCAGTCATACCCTGGACCTTGAAAGAAATCGGGTGAAGAACAGGTTGGAATTGATCAGGCAAAGCCGGGAGAGCCTGGCTGGTTTTTCTGACGGTGCGAAAAGCCTGTTGAAAACCAACCGCGAAAAGAAAGTTCATGATGATCTGACCGATCTTGCTACTCATATTGAAGTGCCTGAAAAGTATGAAACAGCCATCAGCGCAGCGCTTGGCGAAGCGGTTGACGTTCTGATTATCAGGGATCGTACTCTTGGAAGCCACTTAGTGGAAGAGTTGTCATCCAATCTCGATGACCGGGTGGCAATTCTGGGAAAATCAGAAAGACAAATCACAAAAATTCAGACACCCATTGATCAGTCACTCATCTTTGCAAGCAAAATTGTTAAGACAGAACCTTCACTGGAGTCGGTGGTCGAATTGCTTTTGGGTGATTTTGTGATCACCAGCTCTCTCAAGGAAGCCTTTGCCAACAAAGAAAAATATCCAAACTTGAATTTTGTTACTGTCGATGGGGCTGTGTTACTGTCCAATGGAATTACGATCATCGGAAAAGCAAACAAAAGCAGCAAAGTCAGCTACTCCCGACTGATTAAGGAGCTGAGCAGCGATCTTGAGGAAATTACTAAAACGAAGGAACAGATTAATACTGTATTGGATCAGAGTCAAAAGAAAATTGATCTCAATGATAAAAAAATACAGAACATAGAGTTAGCACTGGACCAGAATTTGAAGACCAAAGCTGTGTATGAAAATGATTTTTCAGACAATAGTCTATCTTTAGAGAAAGCAATAAACCGTGTTAGTTGGATGAAACGTCAGGATCATGAAAACTTATCTTTGCTCGAAAAACTGGAAAAAGGACTTTCAGAACAAGAAATTATTGAACAAAATAATGCTAAACAGAGGGAATTACTGCTCACGGAACAAAAGGAACTCAAATTAAAAAGAGCAGAATTTGATCCTGGTGAGGTTGAAAACCAATATCATTATCTAGAAACCGAAAAGCAGGTTCTGAACCAACGGTTACAACACCTAAGTCAATCCAACAAAAGCGAGAGATCGAGGTTAGAAGCAGATCGCATTCGCAGAAACCAAATCCTGGAACGAATTACTGCACAGGAATCTACCCTCAAAGAAATTAGCGACCAAATTGCAAAATTAACAGAAAAGGTCGATGAAGACAAAAGACACATCGACGAGATGGATAACCTTTCACTTAAACCTGAGCTTAGTCGATTGCGAGAAATGGAAAACCAGAGCCGGGTCCTATCTGAGGCTGATTCGGTAAACCAAAAGGCTTTGACGGAAAAAGACAGGCAGGTAATTCATTATCAACTCGAACTTGCCCATCAACAAGAACGACTTGAAAACTTGAAAACCAGAATTGACGATGATTTTAGCCTTATCGAAATGGAATATCGTAATGAACAAAGGCTGTCTTCACCTTTACCATTTCCGGACCTGGTGATTGAAACCTTACCTGAAAAGTTAGATCTATCTGAAGAGCTGGCTGAGTCAATTAAGCAACAAAAAGCCCAATTACGCCGGATTGGAACGGTAAACCTGGAAGCAGATCAGGAATACCGCGAAGTGAAAGAGCGTTATGATAACCTGAATTTACAAGTAACTGACCTCAACGCAGCTTTGAGGGATATCGAAGAGATGATCAAAGAGCTGGATGTCGTTATGAAAAGAGATTTTCTGGAGACATATAAAGCTGTCAGCACTGAATTTAGCCGAATGTTTGCACGTTTGTTCAATGGTGGGTCAGCGAGGCTGATGTTGAATGATGAAGAAAGCCCGATAGACGGCGGCATAGAGATTGAGGCCCGTCTTCCTGGAAAACGCGAACAAGGTTTGGTGCTTCTTTCTGGTGGTGAACGCAGTCTGACAGCCGTAGCGCTGGTATTTGCTTTGCTTAAGGTATCACCAACGCCATTCTGCGTGTTAGATGAAGTTGACGCCATGCTCGACGAATCTAATGTCGGCAGATTTATCGAATTATTAAAAGATCTCTCTACTGAAACGCAGTTCGTCTTAATCACACATAACAGAAACACAGTTTCTGCAGCAGATGTTATTTACGGTGTAACAATGGGTAAAGATTCTGCCAGCCAGGTGATTAGCCTGCG
>CAZMZQ010000080.1:0-7227 GCA_964570745.1 uncultured Anaerolineaceae bacterium | reverse complement strand
AACGCACTGTGGTCACAGCCGATTGCTATTTTCATTATCAACCTCACTTTTTATTTTGGAATTATAGCCTCAAACGCAAAAAAGCCAAACCTTTATATAGTCCTGATAAATTATTTATGTAAGACCAAGTGATGACATTTATCACTATGAGTTGATGGTCATCTTGTTTATTATTTTCAATAATTGACAACTCCTTCTATTTTGTTGAATAGAATTTGATTTGTTTTAATTAACCTGGCGGTGAAAGGGGCACTGAAAGAGAGATTTGAAAGGTTGAAAAGAATGATATTAGTAATCGGTGCTGCAGGACATATCGGCAATGTATTGGTTAGAGAACTAACCAGAAGAGGTCAAAAAGTCAGGGCTTTGGTGTTGCCCGGTGAGGATTGTAGCCCGTTATCCGATTCCAAAACGGAAATAGTTGAAGCAAATATTCTCGATTATCCGTCCTTGAAGAAAGCCATGGAGGGAGTTGATGTAGTCTTCCACTTAGCTTCGCTTGTCGCGTTAGTTCCCGCGCAATTCGAATTAATGCGCAAGGTTAACATCGAAGGCACGGCAAATGTTATCAGAGCTTGCCAGGAAACCGGCATCAAACGCTTGATTTACACCAGTTCGATCCATGCTTATGGACATCCCGACAAAAGCCTGGTGATTGATGAAACCCTGCCTTTTGACACTGAAAACAGAAATGGAAGCTACGATCAAACCAAGGCAAAAGCTTCTGAGTTGGTCTCTCAGGCTGCAAGGGATGGATTGAACGCAGTATTGCTGGCCCCGACAGGGGTAATTGGACCATATGATTACAAACGATCTGAAATGGGTGAGATGACTCATTATTGGATGAAAGCTCTACCTACCTTCACTCTTGATGGTGCATATGACTTTGTAGATGTGCGTGATGTTGTTGAAGCCCATATTAATGCAATTGAGCAAGGTGTTGCTGGTGAAGCCTATATCTTGCCTGGACATCGCTTAACGGTCAGAGAGTATCGACGCCTGGTACAGGAAGCCAGTGGCGAACGTGGCAGGGAGTTGTATATACCAACTAAGTTTGCCCGACTTTTTGCTCCAATTGCAGAATGGATCTACCGATTGACAAAAACCCGTCCTCGTTTTACACGTTATTCTCTTGATACGCTTATGAGCAATTCGGTCATTAGTAATAACAAAGCGACAGAAGCCCTTAGCTATCGAGTCAGACCAATGACTGAGACAGTAAAAGATACGGTATGGTGGTGGAAAGAAAACGGAAAAATGCTAAAACCCACTGTCCGCAATGCCTCACCGTCGTGATCTTTTGGTTTAGAAATTTGAGGGGGCTTGCTTTCTCTGCGAGCGGTCAATGAGCCTGAGTCTCAGGAGGGTTCGATTATCTGACAAACTGGGCAGAAGTGAGTTCCGCGCTGACCGACTTTTATTTTTTCAACAGGATGCCCACACCTTGGGCAGGGGTTACCATTCTGTTGGTAAACCTGAAAATAATTTTGAAAATCACCACCCCGATAGACCCAGTCGATACTGGCACCTTTCTGGTCGATTCCTTTTGTCAATACAACCCGAATTGCAGTTAACAATTTTTCAGCTTCATCTTCATTGACCGTATCACTTTTTCGCAAAGGATGCAGCTTGGCTAAAAACAGTGCTTCATCTGCGTAGATATTGCCGATCCCTGCCAAAAATGATTGGTCCAGCAGCAGTGGTTTCAGCTGGCGGGATTTTTTCGTGAGTTGTTGGTAAAAGTTAGACGGTGTGAGATTTTCGGAGAACGGTTCAGGTCCCAACTTTGCAAAGAGTTGATCCACCGAGTTTAACAGCCAGACGCGACCAAATTTGCGCAGATCATTGAAGACAAGCCGATATCCAGAATCAAAAACCATCCAAAATCGGTCATGGTTCCGCGAGCGGCCTTCGCTGGGTTCTGTAATCCCATCAGGTTCAAGATAAAGATCACCGCTCATTCTGAGATGAACGACAAGGTATGTATCGCTTAATGTAAAGTATAGATATTTTGCTCTTCGGTCAACCGCTAGGACCTGCTGCCCAGGCAGAAAGTTTACAAAAGTAAGTGGGTCTGGAGTTGCAAGCAAACCGGACCAAAAAAGGTCAGCTTTTTTAACCGTCTGGTTCAAAACAGAAGGGCTTTGGTTGAAACCTTTGATCAGTCGCTGACGAATTGTCTCGACTTCTGGTAATTCAGGCAATTTTTCCTCAGAATCAAATTCTTATTCGTTGAACATTGCGCCAACGCTGGAGCCCTCATTCGCCCGTTTGATCACTTCTCCCAGGAGCGGTCCGATGCTCAGGATTGTCAGTCTTCTGCCAAACAGTTTCTTTTTCTCTTCGGGTATTGGGATCGTGTTTGTAGTTGTGAAATGTTTTACCGGCAGAGCTGACAATCTTTCAGCAGCATTTGATGAAAGGACCGGATGAATAAAGACCACGTGAATATCCCTGGCTCCGTTTGCCTTTGCCACTTCAACCGCTTCACAGATAGAACCACCGGTATCGATTTCGTCATCGATAATTAAAACATCGCGGTTTTTAACATCACCGATCAGATTCAACGCTTCGGTGTGATCTTCATTGTCCAACCTTCTCTTTTCAATGAAAGAGAGGGGAATGTCCAGTGCCTGGGCATATCTTCGACCCGGTTTTGCGTAGCCAAGATCGGCAGTGAGCAGGACTGGTCTGGTCATTGGTTTGATATACTCTTTCAGATATGGTCTCAGAATGTGATAAGCAGAGAGGACATCGCCTGGAATCGAGAAAAACCCTTGAATTTGACCGGCGTGTAAATCCATTGTCATATAACGATCTGCTCCAGCGATAACCATCATATCTGCCACAAGTTTCGCCGTGATGGGAACCCGGGGCTGGTCTTTGCGATCGGAGCGTCCATAACACATGTAAGGAAAAACGAGGGTGATACGCCCCGCAGAATCGAGCATCAGCGTTTGAGCCATGATGAGCAGTTCCATCAAATTGCGGTGGACTGGGGTGGAGGTGGTTTGGATGACATAGCAATCCTGTCCACGCACTGACGCATGCAATTTCACAAAAAGGTTTTCATTTGTGAATTCGTGGATGTCAACACCGCAAAGCTCCAATCCCAAATAATCGGCGATTTCCTTTGCCAGGTCAGGTGAAGCTGTACCCGCAAACAAACGAATATCCCCATGAAGTGAACTGCCTTCCCTTTTAATTCTGGTCATGAATATTCCATCCTCCTAAGTGTTTTGCCCCCAACCTGATTTGATAATGCTCATGAAATCAACATCCCAATAGCGACCACGGTGATAACGTGCCTCGCGCATGGTGCCTTCGTAAACAAATCCCACTTTTTGGTAGGCTCTTTTACCCCTGTCATTCCCTTCAAATACGCGTAAATAGATGCGATGCAGGTTTAACTCTTCAAAGCCATATTGGCACATTCGGCGCATTGCCTCAGTTCCAAAACCCTTATCCCAAAACTGTTTTTCACCGATCATGATCCCGATCTCAGCTGACCGGTTGAATTGGTGTATGTCCATAAAAGAGATGTTGCCAATCGGTATCCATTCGTCGCTTTCCGGATTTTGCACCTCGATCACAAGAGGTAATTCAGCCCGGGGACCTGAAGAGGCACCGTCAAACCAGGCTTCTTCCTGGACGCGGTTCATGACTGTAAAATGCTCAAGGTTTTCAGCCACTTCCGGATCGTTGATCCACTTCAGGAATAACGGAATGTCTTCGCGTTCCGAAGCTCGCAGGCGCAGTTTTTGGGCATACAAAATTGGCATCTTTCTCCTATGGCTCCAGTCGGTTTGGACCTCTGAACAGGAAGACTGCTTCACGAATAGAGGGGAGGTTTAGCATAACCATCAAAAGACGACTCAAACCCATGCCAAGACCACCATGCGGCGGGCATCCATATCGGAAGTAGTTCAGATAGTTTTGGATTGGTTCAAGTGTTAGTCCTTTGTCCAGTGCTTGTTTAGCCAGGATTTCATAACGATGCTCGCGTTGAGCTCCGGTGGTGATCTCGAGACCCTTGCCCAATAAATCAAAGCTGCGGGTTAGTGCCTGGTTGTCAGGATGCAGCATATGATAGAAAGGGCGAACAGTAAATGGCCAGTCGGTCACGTAGACAAAATCGTTGCCATACTCTTTTTTGACAAAATCACCCAAAGCGCGCTCAGCGCCTGGGTCAAGGTCACCCTTCTTCTCCGGAGGAAGTTTGTAATCCAGGCTCTTGAGAATCTGGTAAGCTTCAGACATGGTCATGCGGGGAAAAGGTGTCTGAGGGACTTCCAGTTCCACACCGAAATTTTCCACAATCGCATCGTGGTGTTTTTCTTTTACTGCTTGATAGGTATGTGCCAGTAATTTTTCGGCAAACGTCATCACGTCTTCGTGGCTGTCGATCCATGACATTTCGAAATCGATACCAGTAAATTCGGTCATATGGCGTGATGTGAACGACGGGTCGGCCCTGAACACGGGTCCAATTTCAAAGATACGTTCGAAACCAGCAGCCTGAGCCATTTGTTTATAAAACTGTGGGGATTGGGCAAGATAAGCAGTTCTGTCAAAGTATTCAACCTTGAAAAGATCTGCCCCGCTCTCGCTGGGTGTACCCATGATTTTCGGGGAATGAATTTCGATAAATCCGTTTTGCAGCCAATATTCGCGCATAGCTTGTTCGAGCGTGGTTTGAATTTCAAAAATGAGGCGGTTGCGCTCACGTCTCAGGTCGAGGTAGCGCCAGTCCAGGCGATAATCCTGCTCGGGCAGGGTTTCACTGAAGGGTTCAAAAGGCAGAGGCAATTCTGCGTTGTTTTCTACAATTAGTGACTCAAGCTGAACTTCAATACCACCGAGTTTTACTACCTCGTTGGCAACCACATTTCCGGTTAGAGTCAGGGCAGATTCTGTCCCGAGGGTTGATATCAGCTCTGCCAGTTCTGGGTTGCCTTTTTTCCAATGGGCGATTTGTGCCAGTCCGGTTTTATCACGAAGGATCAAAAACTGCATGCTCTTTTGGTCCCTCAGGGTTTGCAGCCAGCCTTTTAGTGTGACCTGCTGTCCTACTTTTTCTTTCAGGTCTTTGATCAGTGTTCTTTCCATTAAATTTACTCCGATAATTGAGAATTATTGCTATTTCGATTATACGCCAATAATTGTTCAGTTGCCTTAGATGGAGATACTATTCGCTTAATTACCTCAATGAGAATGCGTTCAAACTCTTCTGGCGGAACATCAGTTTCAAATTTTTGTACCAATGAGGCGATTACCATCTTTCTAACCACTTCACGAAGGATGAAAGCGTCTTTGTCTTCCCAGTTTCCAGTTTCCTTCAACCAGGCACGGTGACTATTAATTTGGTTTACTAACTCGGCAATACCAGTACCGTCTGTCGCGATTGTTTTGACGACCGGTGGAAGCCAGTTGTAAGCAGCTTCTGTCTCAGGTTTAGTTTCCTGAACCTCTTTCCACTCCCTTAACGTGTGTTTTCCATACTGTGATGAAGAGGAGCGGTGACCCATTTCGATCATTGAGCGAAGATAACGTGCACTTTGGTCTGCACCTGGGTGATCTGCCTTGTTTACCGCCAGGATGTCTGCAATTTCGAGTATCCCTGCCTTGATCGACTGGATATCATCGCCCAACCCAGGGATATCCACCACGATCGTGGTGTGAGCGAGGTTAACAATATCCACTTCAGACTGTCCCGCTCCCACAGTTTCTATCAAGATATATTCATAACCAGCTGCATCGAAAACCTGGCTGAGAGCCTGGGTTGAAGTTGCCAAACCTCCCAATGCCCCCCGGCTCGCCATCGACCGAATGAAGACCATCGGATCATTTTGCAGCGCCTGCATCCGCACCCGGTCACCCAATATAGCTCCGCCTGAAAAGGGGCTGGTTGGGTCTACGGCGATAATTGCAACCCTGGTAGTTGGTTCGCTAAGGCGAAGCTGGCGGGCTATCGTGTTGACCAGGGTGCTTTTTCCTGAACCTGGAGGTCCGGTGATGCCTATCTTGTGAGCTTTTCCAGTGTAAGGAAACAATTCATCAAGAGCAGCCTGTCCTGCTGGACTTGCGTTCTCTACCTTGGTTAAAACACGAGAAAGGGCTAATCTGTTGCCCTTTCTCAAATCATCAATTAATGGCATCATTCCGCCATAGCAGCAGTCTTAACTGCTTCACGAATTTCCTTGCAGACCTGGCGGGTGTCGGTTCCCGGGCCGTAAACCTTAAATATTCCTGCATCCAACAATCCCTGGATGTCATCTTCGGGGATAATGCCTCCGAGAAAGATTACCACATTGGTTTGCCCGTTATCCCGAACCTTTTTGATTATCTGGGGGACCAGTGCGTTATGCGCGCCGGAAAGGATTGAAAGACCAATTACGTCCACATCTTCCTGCAAGGCAGCCTCGCTGATCATCTCGGGGGTTTGACGCAAGCCTGTATAAATAACCTCCATGCCATCATCCCGCATGGCTCGGGCGACAACTTTTGCTCCGCGGTCATGACCATCCAGACCAGGCTTAGCAATCAGTACTCTTATCTTTCTTTCGGTCATTTTCTCTCCTGTCTTGCCTGAATTATAACGCTGCTGGCTACTTTTTAGCAGGGTTTCTGGTGGTTTAACCAGTTACTGAGAACTGCAATATTTCTCAATTCCTTGAATACTGACAATCTCGCCATAAAATACATGGTGATAATCTTTTTCCGGGTAATTCTTGTCTAGGGTTGGGTCCAGAAAATTAGCCGGGTCAAACACGGAGGAATAAACAGTTTTACATTCGATGGTCAATTCAGACTGCGCAAAACCAGGTGATTTAACTTTTTGTGAGGCGACAGGTGTAAGTAAGGTTTCTTTAAGCTTATTAGAGTCACGTCCTGAATGAGAACCAAGGTAGGCCATATCATACCTGAATTCGGGTGGGAAGGCAGATACAGTGAAATCTTCATATCTTTGAAAGAATTCAAAGGTATAGCGGGTCGGTCTGACCACAACAGATACATACGGACGGTTCCACATCGTCCCGATGCTGCCCCAACCTATCGTCATAGTGTTGAAATCCGATTGTGAAAAGTCGCCACAAGTGAGCAGCAAGGTTTGCCGGTCGAAAAGATGATGGGGTCTGACCAGTAACTGATCAGGGTTGATTTCTATTTTTTGCATATTAAACTCCTTTTTGTTGATCCGGTTAATTGTATCAAACTGAAATCAGA
>CAZMZQ010000079.1:0-7259 GCA_964570745.1 uncultured Anaerolineaceae bacterium | reverse complement strand
GTCTTGTTTGATACGGTACAATATGTATTGGTCATTCTTACACAATATGTCAATAAGCGAATTTTCAATCCCGTTCAGATATAAAACCTCGCGTTCCAGTCCGATCAAGTGGGTTTTAGGTCATGCATTGCATCACTGGCCAGTGTTCCTGATTGCTGCTTTCGGAGCAATCGCAAACGCAGCCCTGGCTGGCATTCCGGCAATTGAATTTGGAGTCGTTTATGAAAACCTCACATCCGGTGCTCCTGCTGCAGAAGTTTTTCTCAGAAGTGCTGTTTTTATTGGGCTTACCCAAACCCTTCGCGGATTGATGCAGTTTTTACGCAACTTTGGTTTCGAGGTTGGTGCTCAGATGATCGAACGTGATGTCCGCGATGAGTTTTACATCAGCCTTCTTGGTAAAAGTATGACCTTTCATAGCCTCCAGTCTATTGGCGATCTCATGGCACGTGCTACCAACGATATTCGGGAGGTCAACTATATTTTCAGCCCCGGCATCAACATGGTTTTCGGATCGATTAACTTTTTGTTTATCCCTCTTTCCATTGGAGCATCGATTCACCCCTCATTGTTACTTACACCAATTATCTTCATTATTACCTATTTCCTTTCCATCTGGCATTATCTTCGCATCCTTAAACCTGTTACCAACGAGGTTCGCTCAACATTTGGAACAATGAACAGCCGGCTTGCTGAAGATATCGACGGTATTGAAACCGTAAAAGCCGCAGCACAGGAAGAAGGAGAAATTGATCTGTTTCGCAAAAACACAATTTCTTACTTGGATGCCACCATTAAGCAAGGTGATATCGAAGCGCGTTTCCTGCCTCTCTTGTTACTGGCCCTGGCGATGGGGTTTGGTTTGCTCCACTCACTCATCCTGGCACGCCGGGGTCTGATTGAATTTGGATCAGTTCTCACATATTTCAGCGCATTAGCCGTACTGGGATTTCCAACCAACACTTCCATCCGCTCTTATTCAATGATTTCCTCCGGACTTGCAGGAGCAAGGCGGCTTCTTCAGATCATGAATACCGAAAACAACCTGGATGAAAACAGCGAGGGTTATCAGGCTACGGTAAAAGGTGACGTCAAATTCAGAAACGTCAGTTTCGCCTACAATGAAGGAACTCCTACCCTCAAAAACCTCAATTTCACCGTCAGTGCTGGTCAGACCGTCGCCATTGTTGGTCAGACTGGCTCAGGCAAAACCAGCCTCATTCGTCTCATCAACCGCACTTACGACCCTTCTGAAGGTCAGGTGCTTATTGACAATGTAGATCTGCGAGATTGGAAATTGGATAGCCTTCGTAACCAGATTTCAATCATTGAGCAGGATATTTTTCTCTTTTCAAAGACAGTTGCCGATAATATTGCCTTTGGCAAACCGGATGCGAGCCTGGATGAAATTTATTTGGCAGCAGAAAAAGCCCAGGCTGCCAACTTTATCAATGAACTGGAAGACGGTTACGAAACAATAATTGGTGAACGTGGGGCAACAATCTCAGGTGGTCAGCGCCAGCGCCTTGCTCTTGCCCGTGCTTTTCTGACCGACCCTCGCATTTTGATCCTGGACGATTCCACAAGTGCTATAGACAGCCAAACTGAAGATGAAATCCAGCGTGCGATTATTTCTGCTTCTGCTGGGCGGACAACTTTTATAATCACTCATCGTCTTTCTCAAATCCGTTGGGCTGACCTCATCATTGTTATGCGTAAAGGACAAATTTCAGATATCGGTACCCATGATCAGCTGATGCAAACATCTCCTGCATACCAGGCGATTTTTGGTGAGGTATAAATGGGATTTCACCAGGGACTTTCAGGCGAATCTTACGACCGCACATATAGCAACAAGGCTTTGTTGAGCCGAATCTGGGCTTACACAAAACCGTATAAAAATAGCCTCATTGCTATCACACTGATCGTCCTGCTCCAGGCAGCTTTTGGCGCATTGCCACCGGTGCTTGTCTCCAGGATCATCGATCAAAATTCGGGGGTAAATGCACCTCTCAACAACTTTATTTTGCTGGTTGCTGCGGTTATCTTCGTCGAATTGATGGGTTATATCTTTTACTATATTCTGCACCGCCTTATGGTACGCCTGGTTGGCAAAGTCATCCGCGATCTGACTGTGGATGCGTTCGCAGCTTCAGTTCGGCAGGATCTTTCGTTTCACGATAAGTTCGCTTCCGGGCGAATCGTCTCCCGTATTACCACCGATAGTGAAGATTTTGCTGTATTGATCCGTCTCACAACAGATGTAATTTCCAGTGCGGTTCAATCCTTTATTGTTGCGGTTATTCTGTTCCAGACAGAATGGCGTTTGGCATCTGGCTTGTTATTGTTTGTTCCATTGGTGGTCATCATTGTTTCCAGCTATCGAAAACTGGCTCGGAGAGTCACCACCCGTGGCATGCGTGCAATGGCAAATGTCAATGCAACCATCAAAGAGACCATCAGCGGTATTTCCATAGCCAAAAACTTTCGTCAGGAAGAAGCCATTTACCATGAGTTTGAGAATTCCAACAACGGCTCTTACAAAGTTAACGTGAAACGCGGCTTGGTGCTCTCGATCGTCTTCCCGACTATGCGCACTCTTAGTGGTATTTCCATAGCTTTGCTTGTTTATTTTGGCGCCCTCACCGTTGAACAGGGTTTGATTTCCGTAGGTGCCTGGTATCTTATTTTACTTTCCAGCGATCGCTTCCTGATGCCGATTCTAAGCATCACATCTTATTGGAACCAAGTTCAGACCGGTCTCTCAGCCGCCGAGCGAATCTTTGCCCTGATCGACAGTGAACACAGTGTCAATCAAACCGACCAACTCTCCGTCCCGGAAATCAAGGGCAAAATTGACTTTACACATCTCAAATTTGGCTATAGCTCCAGCATCCCCATTCTTGAAGATTTCGACCTGCATATTGCTCCAGGTGAAAATGTAGCCATTGTCGGACATACAGGTGCTGGCAAATCCTCAATCGCCAGGCTCGTCTCCCGCTTTTATGAATTCCAGGAAGGCGAACTGCTCATTGATGATATTGATATCCGCAAATATGACCTCACAAACCTTCGCAACCAGATGGGTATTGTCAACCAGGTCCCCTTCCTTTTTGAAGGAACGATTGAAGAGAATATCCGTTTCGCTAAACCTGAAACAACTCGTCTGGAGATTCTAAACCTTGCAAAAGCTATTGGCAACGGCGAATGGTTGGAGACTTTTTCCCATGGGCTCGAAACACAGGTCGGAGAACGCGGTGCTCACATTTCGATGGGTCAACGTCAGCTCGTCGCCCTGATGAGGGTTTTGGTTCGCCGTCCCGCTATCTTTATCCTCGATGAAGCCACTGCCAGTATCGACCCCTTCACAGAACAACAAATTCAACAAGCACTCGGTCTGATCCTCTCTCAATCCACCAGCATCCTGATTGCTCACCGTCTTTCAACGGTAAAATCAGCCGACCGGATCATTGTTGTCGATCACGGTAAGATCATCGAGGAAGGCACACACGACACCCTGCTGGCAACCAGTGGTCATTATGCCAACCTCTACAACACTTATTTCCGACATCAATCGATCGAATACATCGAACAAACCGGTGAGCTGCTCCAAAAACGTAAACAAGATTTTTTAAACTCTTCAAATCCTCTATAATTAATTTATGAACCAATCCAAACCAAAAGTGATTGTCGCAATGAGCGGCGGAGTGGATAGCGCCATTGCAGCATTACTGCTTCAAAAACAAGGCTACGCAGTTGAAGGTCTCACCCTACGCATTTGGCATGCAAACACATGCGAACAAAGCGGATTGGATTCCGCAAAGCTTGTTGCCAGCTCGATCGGCATCCCCCTTCACGTAGTTGACGCCCGGGAAGATTTTAGGCAGGAGGTTGTCCAGGCTTTCTTGCAAAGCCACCTCGATTGTGAGACCCCCAATCCCTGCGTTTATTGCAACCGCGTGGTCAAGTGGAATAAATTGCTCGAATTTGCCGATCAAAACCAGGCACGGTTTGTAGCCACCGGTCACTACGCACGCCTGCTGCCTGCCGAAAACGGTCTTATCGAGCTTTGGCGCGCCCAGGATTATTCCAAAGACCAGAGTTATATGCTCAGCCTGCTTACCCAGGCAGAACTGAGCCGCACCATCTTCCCCCTTGGTGATCTGACCAAACAGGAAGTTCGCCAAATTGCAAAAGAATCTGACTTAGCTGTTTCTGAACGGGAAGACAGCCAGGACCTCTGCTTTGTGAATCGCGACAATTACCATGATTTTCTTGAAGAAAACGTGCCTGAAATGACTCATGCCGGCGAGGTCAGAAACCTCCAGGGAGAGCTGCTCGGTCAACATCAGGGCTTGGCTCGCTACACCATCGGGCAGCGTAAAGGTTTACCGGCATATACCGAAGCGCTCTTTGTCCTCGATAAAAACCCCTCAACAAACACCCTGCTCGTCGGAACAGCAAGCGAGCTGGGTAAAGACAAGTTTTTCGTCACTCAGGTAAACTGGATCAGCGGCTCACAACCAGAATTTCCCCTGCGCACGTCAGTCAAAATTCGTTACCGCTCAACTCCGGTGTCAGCTTGCCTGCAGCCTGATCCAACTGGAAAGCTTCAGGTTCAATTGGACCAACCCCTGAAAGATATCACCCCCGGACAAACTGCCGTTTTTTACACTGGAGACAAGGTTTTGGGTGGAGGTAACATCGCCAGAAATGCATAGCCACACAGCCAGCAATTCAACCGGATTGAGCCAATGACTGTTAGAATAGATATAATGTGAAGGGTCCTCAAAAACCCTTCCGATATACAGAATAAAAAAGGAGCAACAATGTTAATACCTGAAGAACTCAAATACCAAAAAACCGATGAATGGGTGAAAATCGTTGATGGTGTCGCCACGGTCGGTATCACCGATTATGCCCAGGATTCACTTTCAGACGTTGTCTTTGTCGAATTTGATGTCGATGTCGATGATGAGGTCAGCGCAGGTGACAGTATGGCAACCATCGAATCCGTCAAAGCCGCAGCAGAAGTTGTTTTCCCCGTCAGTGGGAAGGTCATCGAGATAAACCAGGCTCTGATTGATACACCTGAACTTTTGAACGAAAGCCCCTACGATAAGGGCTGGCTCGTCAAAATCCAGGCTTCAGATGAATCTGAACTCGACAACCTGATGGACTCAGCTGCTTACGACGTTTACTGCCAGGACCGTTAAATTATGTTTACACCCCACACGAAAAACGATGTGGAGGTGATGCTAAAATCGATTGGGCTCGAAAAAATCGAGGATCTCTTCTCTGAGATCCCTGCAGAGTTTCGATATCCTCATTTGAACCTGGCACCCCGGCTCACCGAAATGGAAGCAGCCGAAGAGCTCAGCAGCATTGCCTCTGCAAACGCCACCACCCGTGAATTTCTCAGCTTTTTGGGTGCTGGTGCTTATGACCATTACGTTCCTGCTGCTGTCGACAACCTTCTTCAGCGCGGTGAGTTCTATACCGCCTACACCCCCTACCAGCCCGAAATTTCCCAGGGAACGCTCCAGTCAATCTTTGAGTTTCAGAGCCTGATCTGCAAGCTGACCGGCATGGACGTGAGCAACGCCTCCCACTACGACGGTGCCACCGCCGCGGCTGAGGCAGTCATCCTCGCCAGCAGTCATTTCCGCGGTAAGCGCCAAAAGATGCTGATCTCCCGTGCGGTCAACCCTCAATATCGCCAGGTAATCCGCACCTATATGCAGGGCGACCCTGACCTTCAGATCGTCGGAGACGATATTGAAACCGGTATCAACCCGGATATGAAAAATTTCATCTCCCAAATCGACCACGATACCGCCCTCGTCATGGTGCAATATCCCGATTTCTTCGGTCGCGTCATCGATTACAAAGAGGTCATCGATACAGCCCACCAATACGGTGCTTTGGTTGCCATGGTCGTCAACCCAACGGCCCTCGGTCTCCTGACCCCACCCGGAGAGTTGGGTGCTGATATCGCCCTCGGCGATGGACAGCCGCTTGGCATTTCGCTCTCGTTTGGTGGTCCATACCTTGGTTTCTTTGCCGTCAAAGACGCCCTCCTGCGCAAGTTGGCTGGTCGTTTGGTCGGCGAGACTGAGGACGTTGAAGGCAAACTCGCCTATGTGCTTACCCTCACCGCCCGCGAACAGCACATCCGCCGCGAAAAAGCCACCTCAAACATCTGCAGCAACCAGGGTCTGATGACACTGGCAGCCACGATCTACCTCGCAATTCTCGGCAAAACCGGCTTTCAGCAGGTTTCCAACCTCTGCTATCAAAAAGCCCACTACGCAGCTGATCAGCTCAACCAGATCGAAGGCTTCCAGCTGCTTGATGACCACACTCCCTTCTTCCATGAATTCGTGGTCAAAAGCAAAAAACCGGTCGACGAAGTGCTCGCTCATCTGCTTGTTCATGATATTTTCGGCGGCTACGACCTCGGTCAGGATTATCCGGAATTGGAAAACTGCCTGATGCTTGCTGTAACCGAAAAAATCAGGCGGGAAGATATCGATTATCTTTGTGACGTCCTCCAGGAGGAATCGCATGACTGAACCAACCTTATACGATATTTCTGTCCCCGGACGCACAGGCGTCACCTTCCCCGAACCGGACGTGCCCGAAACCGCGCTTCCCAAGGCTTTCCTGCGTGAAAAACTGCAGCTTCCCGAGATCTCTGAGCTTGAGGCAGTGCGCCACTTCACCAGGCTCTCACAGAAAAATTACGCGATCGATCTGGGCTTCTACCCGCTCGGTTCGTGCACCATGAAATACAACCCCAAGATTAACGAATCGGTCAGCCGCTTGCCCGGTTTTGGCGCAACTCACCCACTCCAGCCGAACGACAGCGTCCAGGGCAACCTCTACCTGATGTATTCGCTGCAGGAGATGCTCAAAGAGATCGCTGGCTTTGCCGCTGTCACCCTTCAGCCCGCAGCCGGAGCCCAGGGCGAGCTGGTCGGCACGCTGATCATCCACAAATATCACGCCGATCGCGGCGACCACGCCCGAACGCGAATTCTCATCCCAGATTCTGCTCACGGCACCAACCCCGCTTCTTCCGCAATGCTCGGGTTCGATGTTGTCCCCTTGCCTTCAGACGAACGCGGCAACGTAGACCTCGAAGCGCTCAAAGAGCTTTGCGACGAACGCCTGGCGGGCCTGATGTTCACAAACGCCAACACCCTCGGACTGTTTGACGAAAATGTCCGCGAAGTTGTCAAAATCGTCCACGAAGC
>CAZMZQ010000078.1:3375-7281 GCA_964570745.1 uncultured Anaerolineaceae bacterium | reverse complement strand
ATTTGACATCTGACCCTTTCTGCTTATAATTCAAAAACTGAATTATATGGAAACGCAATTGAACGAACAAGAAAGCTCGCGGGCGCTGGAGATGTTGACGCACATCGAAGCCAACCCGGATATCAACCAGGTGACCCTGGCTGACGAACTGGGTGTGGCGGTTGGCACGATCAACTGGCATTTGAAGCGCATGATCGCCAAGGGCTACGTGAAGGTGAAACGTGCCCAGCGAAAAAAGCTGCGTTATATCATCACACCTGAAGGGATTGCCCTGCGGGCAGCCCTGACGGTCGACTATATCAGGAATTCCTTTGACCTTTATCGCCTTGTGCGCGAACGCACCAACCTTTGCCTGCAGCAGCTGGAAGAAGCCGGCTTTGACCACGCAAACGTGTTGGGCGACGATGAGGTGGCTGAGGTGGTTCGCCTGACCTGCCTGGAGAAGGGAGTTACGGTGACGAACGATACACAGGCTCCCCAAATTCACATCGAAGGTATTAAACTTGCACTACAATTACCAGGGGCTGCACAAACAAAGGCAGCTCCTGTTGAAGACTCAAACCGAGGTGATCATGGATAAGGAACTGGACCTTTCCGCTCAACGCGTCTGCGTTACGGGCGGTGCCGGCTTTTTGGGCAGGCATCTGATTAACAAGTTAAAAGAACACGGGGCTAAAGAAATCTTCGTGCCAACCTACCCGGAATATGACCTGGTGAGGGAAGCCGATATCCTGCGTATGATTGACGATGCCAGACCGGATGTGATCATTCACCTGGCAGCCAAAGTGGGCGGGATTGGAGCCAACCGTGAAAAGCCGGGCGAGTTTTTCTATGACAATCTGATGATGGGCGTGCAGCTGATCCACCATGCCTGGCAGCAGGGTGTTAGCAAATTTGTCGCCATCGGCACGATTTGCGCGTACCCCAAGTACACCCCGATCCCTTTTAAAGAAGAAGACCTGTGGAACGGCTATCCCGAAGAGACCAACGCCCCTTACGGGCTGGCGAAGAAGATGCTGTTGGTGCAGTCACAGTCTTATCGTGAACAATATGGCTACAATTCGATTTTTTTGCTGCCGGTGAACCTTTATGGTCCGGGCGATAATTTTGACCCTGCCAGCTCGCATGTTATCCCGGCTCTGATTCGCAAGTGCCTGGAGGCTAAAGAGCAAAACGCGGCGGAGATTGTTGCCTGGGGCGATGGCTCACCGACACGTGAATTTATTTATGTCGACGATGCGGCTGAAGGAATCACGCTTGCCACACTGCGCTATAACAGCTCCGACCCGGTAAATATCGGTTCAAATTTTGAGATTTCGATCAAGGATCTGACCGAATTGATCGCCCGTCTGACCGGCTTTGAGGGCGAGATTCGCTGGGATACCAGCAAGCCCAACGGTCAGCCGCGGCGCAAACTGGATACAACCCGTGCCAAAGAACGCTTTGGTTTTGAAGCCAGAACCAATTTTGAAGACGGACTGCGCCGGACGATCGAATGGTATGCCAATGAAAGGGCACATGGCAGATACTAAAACGCTTCCACCCAACCAGATTGTGACCATCAAGCCAGCCAAAGGTTGGCTGGGCATTGATCTGAAAGAACTCTGGCATTACCGCGAGCTGATTTATTTTTTGACCTGGCGGGATATCAAGGTGCGCTACAAGCAGGCAGCGCTGGGCATCGCCTGGGCGATTTTGCAGCCTGTTTTGACCACGTTGATCACCTCAGTCGTTTTTGGCTACCTGCTCAAAGTGGACACAGGCAGCGATCTGCCTTATCCGGTTTTTACCCTGGCAGCCCTTTTGCCCTGGCACCTCTTTCAGCTTTCGCTGCAAAAAAGCAGCATCAGCCTGGTGGGCAATTCAAACCTGATCACCAAGATCTACTTCCCGCGAATTATCATTCCGCTCTCGTCTGTTTTAGCGGTTTTGGTTGATTTTGGGATATCCCTTTTGCTTCTCTTTGGGGCGATGCTTCTCTACAAATTGCCTCTGACCTGGAACGCCTTGTGGTTGATTCCGTTGACCTTGCTGGCAATTTTGGCTGCCCTGGCAGTTGGTTTGTGGCTCTCGGCGCTCAATGTGCAATACCGCGACATTCAGCAGATGGTGCCCTTTTTGCTGCAGATCTGGATGTATGCGACCCCGATCGTCTACCCGATTACGATCATTCCGGAGGGCACGATCCGCTCCATTTACAGCCTTAATCCGATGGTTGGGGTTGTGCAGGGCTTTCGCTGGGCACTTTTTGGCGGAACGCCGCCAGATATGACCCTTTTGTTTTCTTCTGCGGCAGTGGTTGTACTGCTGGTTAGCGGTCTTTTCTTCTTCCGCCGGATGGAAAAAACGTTTGCGGATGTGGTGTAGCATGGAAAAAGACACTTCAATTATCGTAAAGGGCATCGGCAAGCGCTACAAAATTGGTGCATCGCAGGAGCGACAGGATACGCTGCGCGACCTGATTGTGAGCCAGGTTCAAAATCTGGGCAATGTTTTTCGCAAAGGCGCAAGAAGCAAAAAAGATGAAATCTGGGCACTGAGAGATATCAGCTTCGATGTTAAACAGGGACAGGCTTTGGGGATCATTGGACGCAACGGGGCGGGCAAGAGTACGCTGCTGAAGATCCTCTCGCGTGTGACTGATCCAACCGAAGGCTACGGTGAACTGCGCGGCAGAGTGGGCTCTTTGCTCGAAGTTGGCACTGGTTTTCACCCCGAGCTGACCGGCAGAGAGAACATCTTTCTCAACGGGGCAATATTGGGAATGCAAAAACGAGAAATAGAAGCTCGTTTTGACGAGATTGTTGAGTTTTCGGAAGTTCAAAAATTTATCGACACGCCGGTAAAGCGATACTCCTCCGGGATGTATCTGCGGCTGGCTTTTGCCGTAGCGGCTCACCTTGAGCCTGAGATTTTGGTTGTGGACGAAGTTTTGGCGGTTGGTGATGCCGATTTTCAGCGAAAATGCCTGGGCAAGATGAGCGATGTTGCCGAATCCGGCAGGACCGTTCTTTTCGTCAGCCATAATATGTCTGCTATCCAACGCCTGACGCAGGAATCGATTGTTTTGGAAAAGGGCAATGTGCTGCTGCGGGCTCCATCCGGGGAAGCGGTCGATTTTTACCTGAACCGCGGATTGTCTAAAGTGGGTGAACGTTACTGGGAAGAAGACGAAATCCCGGCAAACAGCGCACCATTCAAACCTTTGGCAATCCGAATTATAGATAAAGCCGGAGTGGTTTCCGATTCAGTCCGTTCGGTTGACCCAATCACGATTGAAATAGAATATGAACTTTTGGAAGATATTACCGGTCTGCGTGTAGGTTATTATCTCTTCACAACCCGGGGCGAACCGGTTTTCACAAGTTTTGATATTGATTCCGAAGAGCTTTTTAAAGAGTTTACTTCGCGACCGAAGGGTGTTTTTACCAGCCGATGTGTTATTCCACCCCAAACGCTAAACGAAGGACGTTTTGTTTTGGGAATCAATGCCAGTTCTTATATGGTCAAGCGCTATTTTCAGGACGATCAGGCGCTGAGTTTCTCGGTTGATGCCAGTGGTGCTCCCGGCACCCAGTGGCCCGAGCCGAGACCAGGCGCAGTAAGACCGGCACTTGAATGGACGATTGACCAGCGAGGCCGCTCATGAGTGATCAATTGAAAGATCTGCTTGGCAAACTGCCTATGACTGTCGAAGCCTATTGGGCTTTGCGGGGCAAGAACAAGCCCTGGAGCGCTCACTATGAACTCGAAAGTCTGAATCAGGTGCTCCCAGGTGCGGTTGAAGATGTTTTAAAGCATCAGCGAAAAGCTGAACAGCCTAAAAAGATCTGCGTTTTTGCCACGCTGCATTACTGGATCGAGCAAGCCATGTTGGTTGCGTTGGGTCTGGCAGGGCAAGGGCAC
>CAZMZQ010000078.1:0-3275 GCA_964570745.1 uncultured Anaerolineaceae bacterium | reverse complement strand
GTTGCTTACCAGGCTGCCCGTTTGCTTGATATTGAAACTGTCACGTTTGAATTTGCCGATCAGCAGGAACGCATCTGGCTGGCACAAAACGATGAAATAATGCAGCACAATACAGATGACCTGTGGAACAGCCTCGGCAGCCAACCGCTGCCCGAAAAAGCCCGCCAGGCGTTGATGGGATTGTTTGCTGCCCGAAAGAACGCCCATCTTTGGGGTGCTTTTGCCCGCCAGTGGCAGCAAAACCCGGTGAAAGGTGGAGCGAGCGTCCGCGGGAACCTGAAACTGGACGGACGACCGCTCGCATTACTGGCGACAAACGTCCTGGGCGATAGCCTCACGCTCGGCAGGCAGCGCATTACAGAAACAATGGCGGAGATGATCGTCAAGACAGTTGGCTACTTTATTCGTCACCCGGAACTGCAGCTGGTGATGCGGGTGCATCCCGGTGAATTGAAAACTCACGGTACGTCGATGGTCGATGTGATCAACCAGGCGTATCCTCAGCTGCCTGAAAATATTCACATAATCGCTCCTGAAGATAAAACCAATACCTACGATCTGATGGAGATCGCCGATTTTGGGCTGGTGTATACGACGACCGTCGGGATGGAGATGGCGATGTCCGGTTTGCCGGTGATTGTTACAGGCAAAACCCACTACGCGGGCAAAGGCTTTACCCTTGACCCACAGACCTGGCAGGAATATGAAGAAATGCTTGATCGGGTCAGCCAAAACCCCGTTTCCAGCCGGCTTACAAAAGAACAAGTTGAAAAAGCCTGGTTGTATGCTTACCTTTTCTTCTTCGAGTTTTCGCTGCCTTTCCCCTGGCACATTCTCTGGCTTCATGATGACTTTAAAAACCGACCGATGAGTTATGTTTTATCAGAAGAAGGACTTCGGGAATACGAAAAGACCTTTGCTTACCTTGCTGGCGAAACGCTCAGCTGGGCAGATCGCGGTTTGGCGCGGCTGGAAACTCTAACCATACAGGAGGATTCGCGCCCATGAGTGAGCGGTCCGTCAAAAACGAAATTGGACAATTTTATAATGAGATCGGCTGGCAGCTGGATGGCGATGTCTATCAAAATGCCCGCTACGAAGACCTGCGTCCGGTCTCGGCAGACTACATTCATAAGTGCCACATGCGTGTCAAGAGACATCTCGCGCCCAGCGGTGATTTTTTGCTGGATGCTGGCTCCGGACCGGTGCAATATGCGGAATACCTGACATATTCAGAAGGTTATCGCTATCGGGTTTGCATGGATCTTTCGGTTGTTGCTCTGCAGGAAGCGCACAAGCGGCTGGGGGAAAAGGGACTGTATGTCAACGCAGACATAGCCAATCTTCCGTTTCGCGAGGATGTATTTGACGGAATTGTCTCGCTCCATACCATCCATCATGTTCCTGTTGAGGAGAAGGTGGGGGTATATCAGGGGCTTCAGCGCTGTTTGAAACCCGACCGCAAAATGGTAACCGTGGACGGTTGGTCGGAAGTTCCTCTGGCAAATGCAATGAACTTACTAATGCGCATAGCAAATCGACTGCGCAAGTGGACAGGCAAAGAAGCCGAGTTGATGCCGAACGGTATCTCTGCAAGCCAGATAAAAGTTGAAGAAAAGCAACCCGCTCAGCAACCTGTGGGCACTTTTGTTTTAAAAACCTCTGCAAAATGGTTTCACAGTGTAATGAAAGACGTAATGCCTTACGAAATTCGCGTCTGGCGAAGTGTTTCAGTGAAATTTTTGCGGTCGGTTATCCAGCCGGAATGGGCAGGAAAATTCTGGCTCAAAGTTTTATACCGTTTGGAAGAGTGGTTCCCCCATTATTTTGGAGAAAAAGGACAATATCCACTAATCATTATCTCAAAAGAAAGCGCCAAAAGCGCTAAGGAGTAAGTATGGATTGGACAAATAAAGTCGTCTTGGTTACCGGCGGTACGGGCTCATTTGGAAAGAAATTTATTCGTGTTCTTCTGGATGAATACAACCCTGCCAAGGTTATTGTTTATAGCCGTGATGAACTCAAACAGCATGAGATGCTGACAACCGGCGGCTTCAACGATCCTCGTATCCGCTACTTTATCGGCGATGTGCGCGATAAAGACCGCCTGATGCGTGCAACTTATGGTGTGGATGTTGTTGTGCATTCTGCTGCACTGAAACAAGTGCCGGCTTGTGAGTATAACCCGATGGAAGCGATCAAAACCAATATACTTGGTTCTGCCAATGTGATTGATGCCTCCATTGAAAACGGTGTTGAAAAGATTTTGGCGCTCTCGACAGATAAAGCCGTTAACCCGATCAACCTCTACGGTGCCACCAAGCTGGCAGCCGAGAAGCTGATGGTGCAATCCAATGCTTATGCCGGGGGGCGCAGCACGCGCATAGCCTGTACGCGCTATGGCAACGTGGTCGGTTCACGTGGGTCGGTGGTGCCTCTTTTCATCAAGCAGCGCCCCACAGGCATTCTGACCATCACCGATGCACGGATGACCCGTTTTTGGATGTCGCTTGAGCAGGGCGTTCGTTTTGTGATCCATGCCATTGAAAATATGCAGGGTGGAGAGGTTTTTGTCCCCAAGATTCCCAGCATGAAGATGACCGATCTTGCCAAAGCGATGGCACCGGGCGCTGAAATTAAGATTATCGGCATCCGCCCTGGAGAAAAACTGCACGAAAGCCTTATCTCTGAAGACGAAGCCCGCACAACGATTGAGCTCGAAAACATGTTTGTGGTTCAACCCGCTGGAGCAGACCTTTGGTTTGGTCGTGCCTGGGAAGATAAGGGCACACCAGTTGTCGATGGCTTTACCTATACCAGCGAAAATAACACCCAGTGGCTGGATGTTGAGGGCATAATGGCGTTTATCAAACCAATTGAGGAAGAGCTCGCCGACGCGGAGAAGTGAAAATGACCCGACTTCTGGTTACTGGCGTGAGCGGACTGCTGGGGATTAACCTTGCCCTGGCTGCGGTTAAAAAGGGCTATGATGTGGCTGGCTGGAACAACAGCCGCACCCTGAAGGGTGTGCCATTTGAGCAGCAAACTGTCCCGTTGGGTGACCTTTCAGCCTTGCCAAACGCTTTGAAAACCGCCCGACCGGATGCGGTTATTCATTGTGCTGCGATCGCCAACCTCGATGTCGCCCAGCAAAACCCGGAGCTTGCTGAACTTATCAACGCAAGAGTTCCTGGTGTTTTAGCGCTCGAATCAAAAAAACTGGGCATACCTTTTGTGCAAATTTCCACAGATTCTGTGTTTGATGGCACAAAAGG
>CAZMZQ010000077.1:0-7295 GCA_964570745.1 uncultured Anaerolineaceae bacterium | reverse complement strand
TTAGCTGAAGAATTAGGTCCCTTATAGGGTGACATATTCGCTGGTTGTTAACAGGCTAAATAGAAATGTCCTATCTCTTACAACAATGTTGAAAGAATAAAGGGTAAACTAAAAGGATTGAGTCCAGTGGCTTACAGGACCCAATCCAGTTTATTTACCTGATTTCCGTCCAACAAACGGGGTGCATTATATGTATTGAGACTTTTTTTTTCTCACTTTTCCTGACATTAACTCAGCTTCTCAAAAAAGATTAGAGCGTAAAGCAATAAATGTAAACCTTTAGTTCGTTCACCTTAGAAACTTTAAACTTCAAAGTGTCACTTTGTTAACATTGGCAAGTAGCAACATGAGAAAGGTTGCAAACTCAATTCAGCCACATTATTCGAGGGGTTAGTATCGTTTTCCGTAATTAACTTGAGCAGTAGTTTATAAGTTGCACAACTTAATTCAGTGTTTCCCAAACTTAATACTACTTCACTATGGTTACTATCAGCAAAACTAAGAGCACCGACTTTCCATTCTATCTTCCCCGGCTCTTGATTGATCGGTGTGATCGGTGAGCCCACAGTTTGGTTAACGATTTGCCAATTTTTCGGGAATTCAAACGTAAGTGTACTTTCTGCAGAACTCGCAAGACCCAAGTTATAATAATTAATTGGTACTTTATAGGTTCTTGCTGGGGCATCAAACGGCTGAATTCCAGTCACCGGTAAAGAATGACTTGATTTCATTATCCCATTTCCGGTTTGGTTAGGAGAATTATCCACTTGCAAAATTTCTCCAAAATTCGTCGAGAGATCTACTCCATAGGATGGTTGCCAAATAAGCGAAGAAATTCCACTTCCTGAAACCTGTGATAGGTGAGAACTGCCCATCATTGCTGGCTTAAAAATGATTGGGGAAGTTAAAAAGTCTCCATCTAAATTAAGGAGTGAGTACAGCATTGCATTGCTTGTAGTCGTCCAGAAGAAGATAATGTTTTGTGTGGGTGTTTTTGCCAAACTTGCCCAACCAATATACTGACCACCAATGGGATGATGAAGTGAAGTGTTGCTGATCGTACTCAATTCCGAGTAAGACGCTGTCTCTGGATCGTAGTTTGCGAACTGGATTCCATAATTTCCTGCACTGACAATAGTTCCGTTATCCAGGATTAAACTATCACTCCCAAAAGCAGTATTGTTTTCAGGAGTCCCGAAATATTGCACTTCGTCCACAATTTGTCCATTGGGGTCCAAAAGGTATCGATACGTTTCGTCTCCAGGAAAATAACTGGTGTCGTAAGTAAAAAGGAAATTTCCATCGCGCAATGCAGTCAATTGCACATTGACATTACTAATACTGGGGTCTAAAGTACTAAACACATTAACCGGATTGACAGACCATCCAGATATATCAGTTACCACCTCATAAATAGTTGTCTGAATGGAACTCCAGGTTGAGGTATCATATTCGTTTACCGGGACAAAAGCTACTAAGGTGTCCCCACTTCCAAATTGCAACCCTGCCTCCAAACCAGATGAAGCCACATTTCCATCACAAGGAAAATCATAATTCGTAATAGGAATTGGTGTTTGAAGTGGTATTCCAGCTTGGTCAAAAACGCTTAGATAGAAGTTTTCAGAACAATTTTTATTTCGTTTCCAGATGATTGCAACATTGCCATTATGCGCAACTTCCACTTTAATTATCTTGTGATTCTGGTATATGGTAGGATCGGCTTCGGGGTCTTGAGCAGAGACTTGTAAAGGCTCGGTGAGTTCATTGCCGACTGGATCGAGAATCTGTAAGAAAATATGGTTGTTATCTTCAGCTTCCTGGACAAAATCTTCCCATAAATAGGCAAAATTTCCATTCGGTAAAGCTTCTATTGCAGAATTTTCTGAGTTATAAGAGGGAATATTCTGCAATCCTTCCCTCACAAAGTCTGCATTTGGAAAGGTGAAATTAATTTCTCTGGTATTTTCCTGATCTGCGATTGTGTACGAAACGACATCCACAAAAGCAGCAGGGATGGTAAGTTTGAACTCTGCCTTAGCCTCCTCCTCTCCACTGAATACTGACAACGTATAGACACCCATATCTCCTTCAAGAGCGGTTGCTGAAGGTGTGATCCGTAGCACAATGTTTGCTGTTGCGTTTGCTTCGATTGATAGAGGTGTCGAAATTGGATTTGTCGCAGTAGAATCAAATATTTTTGCGGTCCAATTCGCAGGTCCGCCGTTAAGGAGTAAATCTACTTCTGTTTGATCTGAAGTGCGATTGCGAAGTAAAACTGGTATTTCTATGGTTTTATTTGCATAGACAAGCGTATCAAAGTGAACTGGGTATGTTGTAGTTATGTTTGTCGTTGGAGGAGTAAAACTTAGAGCCATTCCACCGACGATCGAATGCTGATGATTTGAAGCAAGATATTGAACACCCAACTCACCATATGGGTCTTCAATACCAATTGTTGGGTAAGGTATAGTCGCTTTGGCCTCCTGATAGAAAAAGGAAATATTCCCGTTTTCATCAATGACCAGGCTGAAAGTATCAAAAAATTCTTGACTGTATATTGGGGAAATTTTGTACCAAACAACTTTGAATTGTTTTGGAGACGCGGTTAAATCTTGCTTATAGTACACGAATCTTTCATCCCCCAACCCCACAATGCTGTAATACGAAGACCAACGGGGGGCAATATAGGCGTTTGGTTCT
Organism: uncultured Anaerolineaceae bacterium; assembly: GCA_964570745.1. Taxonomy (GTDB): domain Bacteria; phylum Chloroflexota; class Anaerolineae; order Anaerolineales; family Anaerolineaceae; genus Mesolinea. The sequence goes on along the minus strand of CAZMZQ010000077.1, from coordinate 4,595 downwards.
GCTAAATCAGGAATGGTGCCGGTTCCTTGACTAGTCGCAGCTTCTCCAAAGGTTACAAACCCGTTCTTCCCAATATATATTTTTGAATAGGTGTTTCCATAATATGGGAAGGAAAAGCCTAAGTCCATCGCTGGGGTACTAATTACCGGATCTTGCAAATCCGTCAGTTTATTCCAGCCAGTCCCGGTTATTGGATCATCCCAGCTATAGGTGGTCTCATCCATACAATATCCAGCCTGATCGCAGATTGGAAGATTCTGAATAGGTGTATCTCCATGGGGTTCTGAATTTTTAGCCAGAACGGTGCTATAGCCCAAGAGAGAATTAAAGGCCAAAGTAAAAACAACTAACATGAACAATATCTTTTTCATGATTCCTCCTGATTTATTAGTTGAATACGTCTAATTATATATTAATATAGAGAATTTTTTTGTTCGTTTTTAAGTCAATGTAACGAATTTTTTTATTACACAAACAAACTCTGATGATAAAATTTGATTATCCATTTCAAAACTAGGGTGCTATGCGTTATCCTATTAAAGTAGTTCTTCTCTTCTGTTTGCTCCTCATATTACCTTCGTGTCGGCCAGTTAATTCAACCAATCCTAAGATAACGCTGGCTACAGCCACGGAATTATCCACAAGTAAGCGAACTCAGCCCGTTCCAATACCGACTTCAACGCCAACGCCATCTCCAACTTCAACCGCGACACCAAGTCCAAAACAAATCCAGGCTTTGGTATGGGCATCAGATCCCGTTATTCCGATCCTGAATTATCACCGCTTCACACCAAACAGGTTTGATGAAACCTCTGGTATGGTGAGATATCTTGGGGAGCTGGAGACTGATTTGCAGTCATACTATGATGCCGGTTATTCCCTTATATCTCTGGATGATCTTCTTGGCGGTAATATTCGCGTTCCTGAAGGGCGTCGACCATTGATCCTGACAATCGACGATGCTTATTTTTCCAACCAGTTCTCCCTGGATGAACAAGGACAGGTATCAGATTTGTCTGCGGTTGGGGCCATTTATCATTTCTGCCAGAACCATCCTGACTTTGGCTTTGAACTCAGCATGTTTGCCAATTTCGGCGATAAATACTACGGTAATCTGTTCACTGGAACCTGGTGGTACGTGGAGGAAGGATGGCAGCAAGCCCTCGCTGATACAATTATTTGGGGAATTGAACACCACGTCTATCCATACAATCATACCTTTACTCATCCACACCTTGATCAGCTTGCCGATACCCACATCCAGTCGCAGCTGTCGAGAAATGACGATGTTCTAAGGGAATATTTAACGATGGCAGGGCATCCCGAGTATGCCTCTCGCCTCAGCAACTATATCGCATTGCCTTACGGTTCTGCACCATGTACAGAAAAAGGGGTGCAGCTTCTGACTTCGTATGTCAATCCCGAAGGCAGTCCAGTCCGGGCTGTTTTTGAGGCGGGTTTTGAATATAAGCCCACTTACACCTCAGCTCCATTTTCGGCAGGATTCGATCCAATGCACCTCCCGAGAATGGCAGCGATTCCATCAGTGATCAGGCTCATAACCGAAAAAGCTACCTCTTTTCCCGCAGCACAAACCTGTGAGCTGACCGTTCCTTCTACGGCTGGGGATAACAAAGTAATCCTCCATGCAATAGAGCAGCAGGTTTCAAACGGATCATGTCCTGAAGGGGTTTACATTCTTGAACAAGGAATCTTCATCGCACGAGGTAGCGACGTTACTCAATATTTCTCAGATTATTGATTACTACCCCTTACGAGATTGTTAGTTATATAAGCTGCTTTGTGTATAAGAAAGCATTGAATTATGATATACTTTCATCACTAAACACGATAGCAGACCACAGGTCATCCGCCAGAGAGCAATCGTTTTGCTGCAAGATTGCCAGCGCTCGCGGAGCGCTCCAGACCCTACTCACCTGCTTCTTCGATTGAAACGGAATACCCCAAAAATGGTGTTCTTTACAGATTCGGAGCGTGGCTGTGGTGATGTCCTTTAGCCGCAGACGGACAAACCCGTTATTGTTTCCATGAGCTGCTCATTTTCGTGATGAGAAGCAGGGTGGTACCGCGAGAGCAATTTCGTCCCTGCAAGCAGGGATTTTTTATTTAATAGGAGCAAAAATGATCGACCCAACCAGTATACCGATGTACAAGCCCGAAGAAATAGAGCCCAAATGGCAAGCCCGGTGGGCAGAAGACGAGCTCTACCAACCCGATCGCGATCCGGACCTCACCAAACATTACGCGCTTACTATGCTCCCCTACCCCTCTGGCGACCTACATATCGGTCACTGGTATGCAATGACGCCGCCAGATGCGCGGGCACGTTTTAAGCGTATGCAAGGTTACAACGTCTTTTTCCCAATCGGATTTGACGCTTTTGGACTACCAGCTGAAAACGCTGCCATAAAACACAACATACACCCGGGTAAGTGGACTTATGCGAATATCGATCATATGCGCGGTCAGCTCAAGTCGATGGGTAACAGCTTTGACTGGCGATCTGAGATCATCTCTTCTGACCCTAAATACTATCGCTGGACGCAGTGGTTCTTTAATCAGTTTTACAAAAACGACCTCGCTTATCAAAAATTCTCACCGGTCGATTTTTGTCCAAGCTGTAACACCACTCTTGCGCGTGAACAAGTCCACGGAGAAGACCGACACTGTGAACGCTGTGGCACACCCGTGATTCGCAAAGACTTGAAACAATGGTTCTTTCGCACTTCCAGATACGCTGAAGAGCTGCTCAACTTCGATGGTCTCGACTGGCCCGAGATGATCAAAACCCTTCAGCGCAAATGGATCGGCAAATCTCGCGGCGCCTCTGTTATCTTTAAAACTGAAGCTGGCGACCCGATTGAGGTTTTTACTACCCGTCCTGACACGCTCTGGGGCGTGACCTATATGGCGCTCTCACCTGAACACCCCCTGGTGGACAAAATAACCACGCCAGCACAACTGGACGAGGTCCGTGGTTACCAGGAACAAGCCAAACATCAATCTGACATCCAGCGTGAATCGGTAACCCGCGAGAAAACCGGTGTTTTCACAGGCGGATACGCCGTCAATCCGGTTTCAGAGGAGCATATCCCGATCTGGGTCGCGGATTATGTGCTCATGTCGTATGGTACCGGTGCTATTATGGCTGTGCCAGCACACGACCAACGTGACTTCGAATTTGCCCGTCAGTTTGATCTTCCCATAAAGGTTGTGATTCACCCTGACGGCAAAGAAATGATCTCTCCAGACAACATGACTGAAGCAATCGAGGCACATGGTTCCATGGTTAATTCCGGGCCGCTCACAGGCACGCCCGAAGACCAAAGCTTCGAAACTGCTACTCGTTACATTGAAGAGCTCGGAGCAGGCAGAAGTGCAACTAACTATCGCCTTCACGACTGGTTGATCAGCCGTCAGCGCTATTGGGGTGCGCCCATCCCTATTGTCTACTGCCAGCGTTGCGGGGCGGTGCCCGTGCCTGATGAGCAATTGCCCGTGCTGTTGCCCAATGATGTGGAATGGCTGCCAACGGGCGAAAGCCCACTCAAGCTCCACCCAACATGGCGCTTCACCACTTGTCCCAATTGTGGCGAGCCGGCGGAACGTGAAACTGATACCATGGACACCTTCATGGATTCCAGTTGGTACCACCTGCGCTACCTGAGCCCGGATTATGATCAGGGTCCTTTCGACCCGGATCAGTACAACTTCTGGATGCCAGTCGACACCTACACCGGTGGTTCTGAGCATGCCACCATGCACCTGATTTATACACGCTTTTTCCACAAAGCAGCGCGCGACTGCGGAATTACCAAGGGTGATGAACCCATGCTGCAGCTTCGCAACCAGGGTATGGTTTTGGGTGAAGATGGTGAAAAGATGAGCAAGAGTCGCGGAAACGTTGTCAACCCCGATGATCTTGTCGCGCGATATGGAGCGGACACCGTCCGGGCATATATCATTTTCTTCTGCCGTTGGGAACTGGGCGGACCATGGTCCAGCACCGGTATCGAGGGTAACAGCCGCTGGTTGAGAAGAGTGTGGCACATGCTTTTGGAACCAGCTTATGGCAAAGCAGACGAAGAAGTTTTGAGAGCCCTGCGCCGTAAAGCTCACCAGACGTTAAGAAGGGTGACTTACGATTTTGAGAATTTTGAATTCAACACAATCGTTTCGAGCCTGATGGAATTGCTAAATGAAATGAGTCGCGCCAAGAACGTCGGTGCGTTTGGTTCGGAAGAATGGAACGAGATTGCCGATATCTATCTGCGCATGTTGGCGCCGGTTTGCCCGCATATCGCTGAGGAGTTGTGGGAACGCCTGGGCAAGCCCTATTCAATACATACCCAGCCATGGCCAGAGGTAGATGAGGAAGCTGCTAAAGACGAAATGATCACCCTGATCGTACAGGTCAATGGCAAACTGCGTGACCGAATTGTAGTTGAGCCTGGCATTAGTGATGAAGAGGCAGAACGACTGGCACTGGCGAGCGAAAACGTCCAGCAAACCCTGGAAGACCGTCCTGTGCGCAAAGTGATTGTCGTTCCAGGGAGATTGGTGAATGTGGTTGG
>CAZMZQ010000076.1:0-7304 GCA_964570745.1 uncultured Anaerolineaceae bacterium | reverse complement strand
ATGAGAGATAGCCGGTTATTATCGCTGTGCCAGCATGCCCGAGCCGACCAGCAGCTCTTGCATTTGTTGTGTGATTTCTTTTCTACGGTTTGCCTGGACTTCAAGCGACAATTCTTCCAGTAACTCGGCAGTATTTTCTTTCGCTTCTTCCAATAATCGAAAACGAAACATATTTTCGGCGGCAACAGAGTCCAATATCATTCGGTAAAATTTAATGGCAATCATGTGGCTTTCAATTTGCTCGAAAATCAATTCAGGTTCACCTTCCACAATTGGCGGAGGCCAAAATATTTCTTTCTCTTCCTCTTCGGATTTAGATTGAGCTTCCATCTTCCCGGGCAAAAGCTCTGAAATTGTCGCTTCATACTGATGACCTTCACCATTGCGCTGGTAAGAGAGAATGGAAACCTTTTTCAAGCCCCCCTTTTCGAAGCCTTCGTTCCATTCCCGAATCAGAGTCGCTGCGACATCATAATCTGGCAAGGAACCGCTGCTAAGATTATCCCTTTCGCTAAAAACCAAACCGTCCTGGCGCAAGATAGGATGGATTCGTTTGCCGAAGGCAATTAATCTCACCTGTAAGTCCTCATTTTTGACGATAAATTCTTTTGTTAAACGAGCCAGATTCTTATTATATTGACCAACAATTCCCCTTGTGCTGCCAATCACCGCTAACACCTGATAGGGTTTAGCCTTTGTAAATTCTTCTTTTCCGGTTTCATACTTTGCAAGCAGCGAAGTGGGTTCCCAACCGGTCATTTGTATTACCTGGTCGGCAACTTCATTAAACCTTGCGGCGTACCCATCCAGAGATTTTTGCCGGTTCATTGCCATTTGCATTGTGCTAAGCGAAAGCACCCTCAATGAGGAGATTAAGGGTTCAATTGCCTGCAAATTTTCAAGGCGGGCTTTCGCGCGTTCTTTACCTTCGCCCATCAAAAGCCTTTAAGGAAGTTCATATTGATCGAGCGTCCAGATAAAAACCACTGCCCCACTGCGACCAAGTTTTCTACCTTCGTTTGCCGAATGTGGTTCGGGGTCGTTATCAATTAAATCCGAGCCATTCTCCCCTGATTTTTGTGGATCCAGAGATAATCCATAGCCCTGATGAATCACATTCTCACCCGGACAGGCTTCGCTGATAATATCCAATACGGGCTGCAAATCGCGCGTTCGCACACCGATAAAGAGCGTCATTTGCGACTGACGCAACATGCCGCCTCTTGTTTCAGAATAGGTGGCTGTAAAACCAGCGTTATTTAGCAAAGCCAGGGCTTCGTCGCCATATCGTCGCGGGACAACCGCCATCACCATTTTCATGATTTTCGTTTCTCTTTCTTTTCTCTTTGAGCGATAAACAAGCTAAATTCACGGAGCAGCTCCGTTTTGGTATCCTCGCTTAATTCCCGGTGATACCTAATTTGGTCAACCAGGTTCGCGGCATGATTATACAGGTATTCCAATAGTTCCCCGGAATATTTCGCAACATTCTCCGGTTTGACGTTATCCATAAATCCAGTTGTCAATGCGAGGATAAGCATAACCTGGTCTTCCATTTTGATCGGTTTGTGAGGTCCCTGCCTCAGTAATGCGTCGAGCCGCTGTCCACGTTCAATTTGGCGTTTCGTTGCTTCATTGACTTCCGTTCCAAAGCGGGAAAACCGCGAAACTTCTTCATACTGACTCAATTCGAGCTTCAATGCACCAACAACTGATTTCATTGCCGCCTCTTGTGCTGCGGAGCCAACCCGCGAAACTGATGCGCCAATTTCGATTGCTGGTTTATTCCCCTTATTAAATTCATCGGCATTCAAAACAATCTGACCGTCGGTAATCGAAATCAAATTGGTAACGATATAACTGGAAATATCACCGCGCTGGGTGGTAACAATTGGCAAAGCAGTAATCGAACCGCCACCGTTTTCTTCGTTTAACCGGCAGGCGCGTTCTAAAAGACGTGAATGCAGATAAAAAATATCACCCGGATACGCTTCGCGTCCTGGTGGACGGCGCAGCAAAAGGCTCATTTCGCGATATGTATCGGCATGTTTCGACAAATCGTCGTAAACAATCAAAACATCCTGCCCTTGATCGAGGAAAAACTCTGCCATGGTTACGCCTGCATAAGGCGCCAAATAACGCAAGGCGGGCGGGTCGTCAGGGCTGGAAACCAACACTGTCGTTTGATGCATTACCTCGTGGTCTTTTAGCGTCTGAATAGCGTTCAAAACAGATGATTTTTTCTGTCCGATGGAAACGTAAATACATTTCACATCACTCCCGCTTTGACTCAAAATAGCATCAATCGCCAATGTTGTCTTGCCAACTTGTCGATCGCCAATAATCAATTCACGCTGTCCTCTGCCCAATGGTAAAAGCGCGTCAATAATTTTCGTACCGGTATATAAGGGTGTATCAACCGGGGCTCTTTCCACCACACCTGGTGCAATTTTTTCCACGTGACGATATTCAGAGGGAATAATCGAGCGGTTGCTGTCCAAAGGACGCCCCAAACTGTCAACCACTCTGCCCAAAAAAGACATCCCAACCGGAATGCTGAGCCGTCTGTTGGTTGCTTCAGCCAAATCCCCTCCGCGGATACCGGAATCGGGACCAAGCAAAATCACATCCACATGGGTGCGGTCCAAATTCAAGACCATGCCTTGCACCCCATTCGGAAAGGTAACCAATTCTTCCAAATGCACCATCGGCAGCCCGGAAAGCGTGGCAATCCCGTTACCGATATGCTGAACGGTACCGACGTTCTTGATCAAAATGCGATGCTTGTGCTCGCGGCTGGTTCTGCGCAGTTCGTTGATTAAGTAATCCGTTTTCAGACTTTCAGATCTGGATGTTAGCCGTTCAATAGTAGTCTGTTTTACCTGATCAATAAAAACTTGTTGATCAAGCGCCAAAGGGTCGCTGGAAGACAAGCGATCTTTAAGTTCGGCTAAATGGTTTTGAGCAGCCAGGTCTAAATCAATCATGTTCCGAAACCGTCAGTGTCTCTAATTTTTGGTTGATTTCATCGCTCAGCGAATCCAAATGGGATCCAATCGAGTTGTCCAGAATAATGTCGCCAATTCTCGCTTTAATACCGGCAACCAATTTTTGGTCGACAGTAGCATTAATTTCAACTTCTCTGTCTGCTAGTGCATTGAAGGTATTGAGCAATTTATTGTATTGTTCGACTGTCAATTCGCGGGGAACGCTAATTTCAACCGTTGGAAATCGGTCAACCAACGATTCACGCAATCTTTGCACCGCACGCATGTCGGTCTTACCCATATTCCAAATTGAACGAGTTAAATCATCCACCAATGCGTCATGAACTTTGGGCGGAGTAACTTCCTGCAGGGTGTCATTTGAGATATGCAGGACAGTTTCAACCAATTCTGCCTGGGATCGTTTGATATCAACCGCCTGTTCCTTGCGGGCTTCGTTGACGGCGTTCATCATCATCATGTTGGCGACTTCCTGAGTGGCTTCGAGCAAATCGCGTTGATGAATCTGACTGTTTTCATAAGCCTCGTCAGTGAGTTTTTCCATTTCCTCATCGAGCTTCATCAGACGTTCGTCAATCTCTGCCAGTCTTTCACTGGCAGCGTTGCTATCTTCAATCAAAGAAGCTCTCAAAGCAGCTTTTTCGACTGCGCGCTCTTCCGCCCGCTTGGTCATCGGTTTGAAAACCAGGTAGTAGAGCACCAACATCAAAATCAAAAAGTTGACGATTTCCCAAATAATGGTGCTGATATCCAAATCGAGCATAGTCTGCCTCTACAGTAAGTTGAGCAGTGGGTTCGCAAACAAAAGAATGAGAACAACCAGCAAAACGTAAATTGATGCGGTTTCGAGTAAAGCAAGCGAGATAATCATCGCCGTTCGCAACTGTGGGGATGCATCTGGTTGGCGAGCCATACCTTCGATTGCCTTTATTGCCGCATGACCCTCCACCCAGGTAGGGATCATGGTGCCGACAACGATACCGACAACCGAAACGATTGTTGTTACAACGATAATCAAAACATTAGGATCTAAATTAGCCATTAGCATTTTCCTTTCTAAACTTATTATTAAATAGCTCTATGATACTCTTCCGCTTTTTGCCTTCCGCTTTCATTTTCAGGTCTTCTTCGTTAATTTCAACAGCGGAAGAGATAAACAGCGCCGCCAAGGTTGTCAGAACGTAAGCCTGCAAGATGCCGGAAACCATGGAAATAGCGGTTAATGCGATAGGGATAATCATTGGAATAATCGAAAAAACGATGGCGACAATTAAATCTCCACTTAAAATGTTGCCAAACAAACGCATCGCCAGCGAAAGGGTTCGGCTAACTTGTCCAATCAATTCAATCGGCAACAAAAATATTGGGCTGGAGAACTCTTTCCAATATTTCCAGAATCCCTTTTTCTTCATACCATATACATGCACCGAAAAAACAATGATTAGCGACAGCGCAACGGTTGTATTTAAGTCTGCAGTTGGCGATTTCATACCTGGAATAATGGATGCCATATTTGCCATGAAAGAAAAAATCATCAAAGTCCCTAAAAGCGGAATGTAGGGATGCAAATCATCCACATCCATCGCATCATCCAAAATGCTGATAATGGATTCCAAAATGTATTCCAAAAAATTCGGTTTTATTAATTTTAGTATTAAAACCAACAAGATAATCCCAGCCATAATCAGCCAGGTGTAAACCACCGTATCTCTAATCGGCATTATCCCAAATAGGGTAAAGACAATCGGGTGTTCAATTACTTCCAAAATCTGTCTCCTTCAGTCTTTCCTCTTGTTTCTTTATTTTCGAATTGAAAACTAAAACCTGAACCCAGGTCATCACCGTGATGGTAACTGCCAGAGCAACTGCGGCAATCGGCTCAGTGCGCAAAGCAAGGTATAAAAGCAAGGCAATAGCGAGTAAAACTCCAAACCGTTGAAAGATAAGTTTTCCAATTTTTGGCTTTTCGCCTGCCAGAGGTGGCTTGATGGTCTCAATATGTTTTTTTAGCATCTTGAAAGAAAGGATTGAAATACCCGCGCCTATCAAAATCCAAAAGACTATCCAAAGCATGTTTACTTCATTCTTCATCATCGTAGTTTCGCCAAACTTTCTTAATACCTTTTTCTTCGTCCGCTTTCAATTCTTTTCTCATTATATAAAACTCATATTGCACATACTTCACCAAAGCAGCAATCGCTGAAATCAAGCCGATAACCAGCAAGATAATTGTCCATCTCACACCGCTATCGAGCTTACGATCAAGCATAAAACCAAGAAGAGGTCCGGTAATCAATGGGATGGCAATTTCCCAGCCAATCGTTGTGGCACGCAAATCCCGTCCGCTAAACAAGCGGCGTTTCCTGAGCGGACGATTGCCTTCCGCTCCATGCAGCCTGTCCTCGAGATATTCGGGACCTTTCTTTTTAATCAAAGCATCCTCTTAGTGTGTTGTTAAAATGCTCACCAAGTCATCTTTTAGGGTGAGGATCCCACCCCAAACCTGAACAACGATTTCTTCGCCATCCTGTCGATATTTCAGCTCGCCGTCTGCGGTTGCTGTCACCAAAGGTGCATGCCCAGGGTGCAGCCCCAACCAAGAGCCATCCGCCAGCCAAACTTGCATGGCGCTAATTCCTTCCACATTCAATCCACCGGAACCCAAACTCAGCACTTCGAGTTTCAGTCTATTTTTATTAGACTGGCTCATTTGCCGCATCCTCATCAGCCAAATCTTTGGCTTCCATCGCAGCTGCTTTTTTCAAAACGTCATCAATCGTGCCTGCCATATAAAAAGCCTGTTCGGGTAATTCGTCATACTTACCGGATAATATTTCTTTAAAACCGCGAATTGTTTCTTCCAAAGGCACAAAAACACCGGGCTGCCCTGAAAAGGTTTCTGCAACAATAAAAGGCTGGGACAAAAACCGCTGGATACGGCGGGCACGTGTCACTGTCTGCTGGTCAGAAAGGGAAAGTTCCTCCATTCCCAAAATTGCGATCAAATCTTGCATTTCTTCATAGCGTGCCAGGGTTGCCCGAACCTGCATGGCAACTTCGGTATGCTCAGCCCCGACAATTTCGGGCGTAAGCAGGTTCGATGTGCTCTGCAATGGATCAATTGCTGGATAAATACCCATCGAGACCAAACGTCTCGAAAGTACTGTGGTCGCATCCAAATGCGAAAAAGTTGCCGCCACGGCCGGATCGGTTACGTCATCAGCTGGAATATATACCGCCTGAACTGAAGTAATACTTCCACTGCTGGTTGAGGTGATTCGTTCTTGCAAAGAGCCCATTTCTGAATCGAGGGTTGGTTGATAGCCCATTTCGGAAGGTAAGCGACCCAGAAGTGCCGAAACCTCAGAACCAGCTTGAATGAAACGATAGATATTATCGATAAAAATCAAAACCGGACGGTTTTCTTCATCACGGAAGTATTCTGCCATGGTTAAAGCGGTGTAGGGAATTCTCAAACGAGCTCCGGGGGGTTCATTCATCTGCCCAAAGGTAAGGATTGCAGAATCAATCAATCCAGAAGCATTCATATCCAGCCACATATCATTGCCTTCACGGCTCCGTTCGCCCACCCCGGCAAAAAGAACGATGCCCGAACTCTTGGTGATAGTGTTATTCATCAATTCGAGCATCAAAACCGTTTTACCAACACCAGCACCGCCAAACAAACCCACCTTCCCGCCTTTAGGATAAGGGGTTAGCAAATCGATCGCTTTAATTCCGGTAACGATTTTTTGTCTTGACACCACCTGGTCTTTGATTGCAGGGGGCATTTTGTGAATTGGCGCAATTTGATCGGTATTGATCGGTCCTTTTCCATCTATTGGCTGCCCGAGCACATTAAAAAGCCTACCCAAGGTTTTTCTGCCAATTGGCACTTCGATCGGTTTTTCAAGGTCGATTACCAGCATTCCCCGGCGTAACCCAGCTGTGCTGCCCATGGCAATTGCACGCACCACTTTTGTTCCCACATGCTCCTGGATTTCAAGCACAAGGTCTTCACCTGAGCGGCGTTTGACAAGGAGTGCGTTATGTATGGAAGGGAGGTTCCCGGATTCAAATTCTACATCGACAACAACCCCGACAAGTCTGATGATCGTGCCGTTGTTCCTTGACTCTTCTTTGTCAAAATCCACTATATTTTTGTCACCTTTGTGTCAGATTTGCCCAGACCGGAAAAGGGCAAATTGAATTATGCCAGATTTAAAGATAGTTGTCAAAAACATCACAGCGGTTAGCAGCACCCTTATTTTGACAATCCATGTGTTACAATTGCTAATA
>CAZMZQ010000075.1:0-7407 GCA_964570745.1 uncultured Anaerolineaceae bacterium | reverse complement strand
ATTGCGGTTAACTTTCGGTATTCAATGCCTGTTTGCGAATCTTGGGTTGGGGAGGTTTGACTGTGTACACAGTTATTGAAAGCTCACGATTAGGACCTCCCCCTACCATTATGCATATTAAAATTTTGCCATTATCAGAGCAATAAACCATATTTTGTTTTCAAATTGAGAATTGCAGTTTTATATGTACGGTCTTTGGTTTTTGAGGCATTCCTTCGTATAATATCAACCATAGAGAAACGAGGAAACTATGTGCAAATCATCCAGTTGGTTTATGGGAGCTTTGTTAGGCAGTTTGGTTGGCAGTGCATTGGTCTTACTTCTGACCCCTTATTCGGGGGAAGAACTGAAAGCCCGCATCAAGGATTATATCGATAACGTTGAGAGTGAAGTCCACCAGGCTGGTGTTGAAAAACGGCTTGAGCTGGAAACTCAGCTCGAACAACTGCGTTCTGGCAAGGCATAAAAATTATACGGTCAAGAAACCCTGTCCGGTTCTGAAAAAAATCGGTCATTAAAACGTTAAAGCCCGGATCAGATTTTTGTGTCTGGTTTATGGTTATTGAGCAGGTGACTGGTTAGGTGTTTGTGTTGGATAGATCACATTTGGCAAGGTCAGTGTGGGGGCAATTGGAACGACCGGTGTCGGGTTGACCAGCAAGTCATCCACCCCCGGGGCAGCTTCCACCGACATTGTTGAGACCTCGTCTACATATTCGATCCCAGTGCGGCAAGCTGGCTGCAAGTTGTAAGACACATTTTCCCAGGTAAGAGTATTGCCGTTGTTGATAGTTCTCTGGATGGCGTTGCCCAGGCAGCCTACACCGCTGGTGTAATTAAGTAGTGTAAACTTCCACAAATCTTCATAGTTAATTACTTGTCCTGGCTGTTGACCGGTGTTGTTATAAACAAGTTGCCGCACTTGTTCACAATTTGCCAGGATGCTGCGCGCAAAGATGCTGATGCTGAAATTTGCCTGAACCAGGTCGATTCCCACCGGGCAATCAGGACACGCAGCATTAACTTTTTGCACCAACGCTCCCCGCAGCATCTCCTGTTGATCAATATCAAGGTTCCCAAACCCGCGCTGACAGGTGCCTTCGCTCAAAATAAGCGGGCAAAACTGGCTATAAAAGCTCGGGTTCCATAGCAAAACTGCATCCGCACCCACATCACTAAGGTGTCCAAGACCAGCTTCATATACCTTCTCATAAATCCCGGGCCAAAACTGGCTTTCGCGGCTGAAGATGTTTTTCATTAATTGCGCTGGGACTCCGGTTTGGTTGGCAACCTGGATGATTTCGGAATTAAACTGGTTTTGCCATTCATCCACAACCGGTTTCGCTGCTTCCATGCCGCAAGTGTTTGCCGCGCCATTCGTTTCCAAACCACCTGACGGGCAATGACCGGCAGCCACTATACCTTGTTTAATCAACATCCCCGCAAGCAGGTAGTAATCATTGTCCGTTTCCAGCTGCTCTGCCAGCTGTGGTGTGCGCAGCCAGTCGGGAGGACCATCAATCGGCAGGAACGCCTGCCAGATTTCTGAACAAGTTGAGCGCCCCTCACCCAGCCATTGAGAACTGAGCACATCTACATAATAAGTTGGGGTGTCCGCTGAAGGATCATCAGGATTGGCAAAATCTCCCCAGGGAATCACCCGGACCTGGGCCGAATACACTTCGCTGGCATCGCCATAACTTGATTCTGCCCAAAAATCCACCTTTACCCCGTCCAAGCCTGTCGGATTCAAAGGTAAATCACAGGCACCGCCAGGGCAGCTGAAACCCATGCCATTGTAACGCCCAACAATCTGAATAATCTGTTCATTCGGTAGTGGTTCGTATGCATTAAAGCGCAAATAGGGAAGGCTGGTACAGTTATTCTGCCCCTGTTGTTTGTTACATCCAGAGATAGAAACATACACCTCAGGGGAGGGCAAATTTACTTCGACCTGGCGCTGCAAGGGGGTAACATTTGCCAGGTGCAAATATAAGCCGCTGCATTCCTGGTAAAGACCACAAGGTTTGGTATCCAGCCACTGTTTTTGGATCGCTTCACCGCAATAGTAAAGCACTTCACCTGAATCTGGCCAGGATTCTTGTTCGGTATAAACCTGGCAAACTATTTCCGAAGTTTTCCAGGAAAGCAACCACCATTCATACAAGGTATATTCTGCTTCAATTTTGATCGTGCGTTTTCTTTCAGAAAAGAGAGTCGTGGCGGATTCTGCCGTCTTAATACTAAAAAAGCCCAGCAACATTGCAAAGACCACGAAGGCTCTTAGCATAATGTAGAACTTTTTCGTATTTCGTTTCATAATTTCTCGCAGCTACCGATCAGGGGTAGGCTGGTGTTTCAGTGAAAAATATCACAGTCGGAATTGGATATGGAATATCCGACGTAGGGGTTGGTACAGCTGGCTGTGTTGGTGCCAAGGTTCTGGTTGGTAACGACGTTGGCAGTGGTGTCGGCCCCGTTGGAACAGGTGTTGCTGTTGCCAATCCGGGTTGAGTAGCCAGAGCGGTTGGAGTGGCGGTAGGCTGGGCTGCCATCGTCTGATTTACCTCCAACGTTCGTGTCAATCCAATCACCTCCGTAAGCTGCATTTCATAAGTCAACACCACAGCGTTCAACGCCGAGGGGTCCCGGATCGCTTCCACAGCCTGGTTGACCAACTGCAAGATTTTTCCCTCCTTGGGCAATAATACACTAGTTCTCGTAAGATCAGGCAGCTCCCAGCTCTCAAGCTCTCCCCAGCCAAGCACAAAGCTTTTTACCCGGTCTGGATCACCCAGGCGCAAGGCAAGAGGAATACGCAAGATCAGATCCATCAGACTTATGTCAGTATCCAGGTTTTGGTCATAAGAGGCATACATAACCGGCAATCGAGCCATCCGACCCAGCTGAACTAATTTTGTAAAGAGCAGTTGAAGCACTTGCTGCTGCCGTCTTGTTTGTTGAACTTCATCGTCACCTTTATGCGAAACGTAGCATAAAGCTTTCTTACCATCCATGCTATGCAGTCCGGCTGCCAACCCTCCGCAGTCATCCCGAATCGGAAGCAGCACACTCACTTCGACACCGCCCAGGTCATCCACCAGCCAAATAAATTCGGTTTCGTGTGCCACCACAAAACGGTCTGGTCGCAGCCCGAAGTTGTAAACCAGGGTATCACTTACAAGTTTCATGCCACCCAGGGGATAAGCCGTGTTGATGCGTCCCATCCCTTGCCCGGGTAGATAGACAAATGTGTTGCCGGGAATTGAGATTATGCTGGCTTTGGACAGGCGCTCGTTCACTACCACGATATGAATAGCATTAGTTCGTCCCCTGATTGGCTTTTCTCCCTCAGCGCCCAGCAGCAGCCATACTTTTGCACCTTCAGGCAAACCAACGCGTTCTGCCATTGGTGGTGCGGGGGTAGGGTCTGTACCCAATGGGACCTCAAAGGTCGGCCAGGGTAAGTTAGTTGATGTGGGGGTGGGAGTGAAAGTTGGCCGTTGAGCCTGGTTCCCATTATTGTCCGAAGCACCTTCGGACTCTGATACCGACGGTCGCCCCCCAAAAGAACAACTGGCGATCAGAACTATGCACATCAGTAAAGTGGCTGCACACACAATCAACCCGGGTAATTTGATTGGTAAAGTTCGCCTGGTTTCCATAACATTATAATGGCAGTTTAAGACACTCCATCAGGATAAAAATTATAGCATAGCTCAGAAGGCATCAGTGGCTAACTCACCAGACTAATTTTCATAAAAAAGTCTGATTTCAACTACTCAATTTCAGATTGCCATGATTATTAGAGCAAGGGTAAAGATGAGATTCACTATTACAGTCCAGCTCCAGAGTAGATTGCGGATATTTGCTGCAACACGATCTTGCAGATAGAAAAACAGTCCCACAAAGGCATTAATCAGACTGAAAAATGATCCGATAACTGCCAATAGGAGAGCCCGGGATGCCGGTACGAGCTCCATACTTACCCAAACAATCTGCTCTCTTACCAAACTTATCGTCAACGCGGTTATAAAAAGCAATAATAAACTGACCATGCTTGCCACCAGCAAAAACATGGACCAGGGGTCTGCCCAGATACGCTGCCAGAGCATTTTTAGGTTTTCTGATTCTGCTTCAACCTGTGTCAAACTTCCCATCTGGGTCAGCTGGTTAAACCTTTGAGAAAATTCCTGGGCATTTTCAGGTGATATGATCAGATATTGGTCACCTTGCTTGATCAGCACCATCTCTTCTGGTGTTGTGGCAACAAAGAGAGGTCGACCTAACCCTTTAACTGCTTTTTTTCCGTAATATGCGCTCTTGAATGGCACAAAGCCTAACGGAAGGGGTGTTTCAAAATCAGTGATAGGGTGAACCCAGTCAATCTGTCTGATTGGCAGTAGTTCACGACGTAGTCCCCATCCAATTTCAAGCGCATCACGATTGAGTGAATAAACTGTACTAACAATGACAAATATCCGGTAAACAACCACGACCAAAGGCACCAAAAGCAAAATTCCAGCAGTCAGTAGAAGAATGGCGAGGTTATTCTGTTGGGTAATTGATCCGGCTATCAGTAAAGCCAGGATCAGCAAGACCAAAACCGAAGCCATCAAGCTATTAAAAACGAGGCTTTTTCGTCGGGGTGGAAAAAATTCTTCGGTCATGACCTGAATTATACATGCTCACAAAAAAAGACCCGGAGAAATCATCATCCGGATCTTTTTAAGTGTTAGGACGGCTCAGTCAACTTTGTATTCAGCACCTCGATGCAGGGCTTCAATATTCACCGGCAAAAATTTCTTGAGTCTTTCAGCCGTATTCGCTTCAAGAGCTCGTTCCAAAGCACCTTCTGGCAGCGCTTTCATATTAGCTTCCAGGGCACCCAACAAAACCATGTTGGCTGCGCGTTCATTACCCAACTCTCGGGCGATGTTATTGGCTGGGATCATCAGCCAATGGATATCTGTGCGGGTTGGTTCGTGATTGACCATCGATTCGTTGACGATCAGATATCCACCTGGAGCGACCAGTGATTCATACTTATCTAAAGAAGGCAGGTTTAATGCAATAACCGCGCGCGGATGCAAAGCACTGGGTGAGCCAATCTCATCGTCAGAGATCACAACCGTGCAGTTGGCGGTTCCGCCGCGCATTTCAGGTCCGTATGAGGGAAGCCAGGTAACATGTTTACCTTCGCCCATTGCAGCATAAGCATAAACTTGCCCGGCATAGAGCGTCCCTTGACCACCAAATCCAGAAATAATTACTTCTGATTGCATCTTTTAGCCTCCTTTTGTAATTTCTTCGACGGCCGATGATACTTTGAAATCGCCGATTGGATATTGGGGGATCATGTATTCTTTCAGCCATTCCCTGGCATTTACAGGTGTCAGCCCCCAGTTGGTGGGGCAAGTAGAGAGCAATTCGACGAATGAGAAGCCTAAACCTTGTTTTTGCACCTCGAAGGCGGTCCGAATGGCTTTTTTCGCATTACGGATGTTTCGGGCGTCATGTAAGCTGCGCCGAACAACAAACGAAGCTCCGTCAAGTGAGGACATCAGCTCAGCTGTGCGGATGGGATAACCCTGGGTTTCGACATCACGACCAAGAGGAGATGAACTGGTTTTCTGACCGGGCAGCGTAGTAGGTGCCATCTGACCACCGGTCATCCCATAATTCGTATTGTTGATGAAGAAAACCGAAATTTGCTCTCCACGGGCAGCGGCAGCTATAATCTCGCCCATACCCATGGAAGCCAGATCGCCATCACCCTGGTAGGTGAATACCATTTTATTGGGTAATGTGCGTTTGATGCCTGTTGCCATCGCAGGGGCGCGACCATGCGCTGCTTCAACAAAATCAAAATCGAAATAGTTATATGCGAAAACCGAACAACCAACCGGTGCAACACCAATGGTGTTCTTTAGCTCGCCCATTTCTTCCAATACTTCTGCAATCAAACGATGAGCCACACCGTGGGTACACCCCGGGCAATAGTGGGTGGTAACATCGGTAAAGCCAAGAGGGCGATCGTAAATCAATTTAATATCCGTATCCATCATCTCAGGCTCCTGTTCCAACTAAATCGCGCATCTTTGCCAGCCAGGCGCGACGGGCATCCCGATTGACATCATATTCACCGTTGATCATTTCTTCAATAGCGGCAGTAAATTCATCAGGATAGGGAACCACGCCGCCCATGCGACCATAGAAATGGAGGGGTGTGCGCCTGGCAACAATCGCCGAGACATCATCCAACATCTGACCGTTGTTCATTTCAACAACCAGGATCCCCTTCATTTCAGGGACAAGGTCTTCCAGAACTTTGGCTGGGAACGGAGAGACAGTGATTGGACGCAGCAGACCGATCTTGATGCCTTTTTCGCGGGCAGCTCTGACCGAGGTCAGGGCTATTCTGCCAGCTGTGCCATAGCCGACCACCAAATATTCAGCATCATCCAGATAATATCCTTTGTAGCGGACTTCGGTTTTTTCAATTTCTTCCCAACGGCTCATCATTTTCACGTTAAAAACTTCCTGAACCGGGGGGCTGATGTTTATTGAGGTAAGCACAGCCCGTTCGCCATCCGGGTGTTCTGCGCCAACCGCCCACGAAGGGGCTTCCATGCGGACAGGAGCAAACGGCGGCAATTCGACCGGTTCCATCATCTGCCCGAGATAACCATCCATCAGTAAGCAAACCACCATACGATATTTTTCAGCCAGATCAAATGTCAGTGCTGTCAGATCAACCGCTTCCTGGACAGAGGCAGGTGCCAGTACGATTAGGTGATATTCGCCATGACCGCCACCATGGACCATCTGGGTGTAGTCAGCCTGGGAAGGGGCAATGTTGCCCAAACCCGGACCACCACGAACCACATTCACGATCACAGCCGGAAGTTCCGTCCCGGCTAAGTATGACAGCCCTTCCTGCATCAGGCTGACACCAGGGCTTGAACTTGAAGTCATGGTCCGCAGCCCTGTGCAGGCAGCTCCATAGACCATGTTTATCGCTCCGAGTTCGCTTTCAGCCTGGACAAATGCTCTGCCAAGCTCTGGCATACGTAAGGAAAGATGTTCAAGAAGTTCGGTTTGTGGAGTGATGGGATATCCGAAATAGGAAACCAGGCCGGCTCGAAGTGCGGTTTCAGCTACGGCGACATTTCCTTTGATCAGTTCGAGTGCCATTATTCGTCATCTCCTTTTTTTGCCGGTGGTGTTCCTTTATAGACCGTGATGGCTGCATCCGGACAAACCACGGCGCAAATTCCACAGGCGATGCATTCTTCAGGATGCAGCATATGTGCGGGGTGATACCCCTTTGGGCTCAGCCGGGACATATCCAGCGCCAGAACATGCGTGGGGCAATCTGTAACGCAGATCTCACAGGCTTTGCAA
>CAZMZQ010000074.1:5622-7408 GCA_964570745.1 uncultured Anaerolineaceae bacterium | reverse complement strand
AAAGAACAGGTTTTCCCATGGTCACAGCGCAGGTTAGAATATCTCCTCGAAGATATCACCAATACCGCCCGGATGGAAAAGCACATCAGCTTTGACATGCTGCGGTGGACCAGTGCCCTTTCGGACCTGGTAACCGGTGTAGAACATGATAAAATCCGTCAAAAATTGGGTATTTCCAAAATCCAGTGGCGCGAGGTCAAGTCTAAATTGCGCAGCCTGGCAGTTCAAAACGGTTATACCCTGCCCGAAGAGGAAGAAAAAGCAGAATAATATTTCTGCATCTTAAAACATATGAACTATTCAACTCGTAATCAACGTAAACGTCCCTTTTCGTTTGGGACGATTTTTCTCGTGCTAAGCCTGGTTTTCGTGGCTTTGGCTGGCATCAGCATCAACAAAATTCGCGACGGGCATCCCGGTTTCATGACGAACTTATGGGAGCCCGAAATCAACCCGGAACCCGACCCCTATCTGGATGGCAACCCTGTTGCGCTCGATGTCCCGGGCAATGTGACCAGTGTTATGCTCCTGGGTTCAGACTTCCAGGCAGATATTGGCTTTCGCACAGATGTTATGCTGCTGGTCGTTCTGAATACAAATACCAGCCAATTCAGCCTGTTTTCGTTCCCGCGTGATCTGTGGGTTAACATCCCTGGGATCGGACAACAGCGCCTGAATACAGCTTATCCCTTTGGTGGTGCCCAACTGTTAAGCGACACGCTCGCTCTCAACTTTGGTTTCAGACCAGATCATTTTGCGATGGTCGACTTTGAGGGCTTCAAGCACCTTATCGATGTCCTTGACGGTATTGACGTGGATGTAACCCTGCACACGGAAGATGAGTGCCACCTGAACGATTCGGGTTGGTGCGTTGTAGAGCCTGGGCTTACAGCTATGAACGGAGATGAAGCCTTGTGGTATGTTCGTGCCCGAAAGAACAGCTCTGATTTTGACCGAAACCGTAAGGCACAGGAAGTCGTCCAGGCGATGGTAGAAAAGGCGTTACGCCCTTCTGAAATACTCAACCTCGACAACGTTTTGCGAGCACTGACGCGGGTGGTGGATACTGAAATGAAAGTCACTGACGCCCTGATCTATGTTGTGCCCTTCTCCAAGTTTTTTGGCGGGCCTGATGTTTCCACCTATCGCATTACACCCGATGAGGCAATTCCCGGGATGACCGACGGCGGGGCTTCGGTCTTATATCCTGACATCCCGGCGATCCAGGCTGTGTTGCGGCAAGCACTATGGATTAAATAAACCTGGTTTCGGGGGAACCAATTCGAGATGCAGCAGTTCAACCTCGTCCCCCACTAACCGCCAAGCCTGGGCAATGCGCAACCCCGCAACCCACAACACGGATCCATTGTTAGTCACAATCGCCCAGGCAGCCCTGGCTGCCTGGGGCACCTTCTGATTGATAAAGAAGTCACTCATTTTTTGGCGTTTGTGCACCATCCCCAAAGGCGACCAGCGTTCCCCCTTATAAGCCGCCCTGACCACAAGCGGACCTTCCAGGTCGCTCGGGTTAAGCCAGGCATGCATCAGACTCGTTTTTTTACTTTCATCGAGAGTTTCAAAATCTTGCCTATCAACTATTTCACTGTGCAGACTCCACCCATTCGCAAGCTCAAGCGTTTCTCCTATACTCATTTCCCGGGGTTGGGCATCAACCAGTTGAGGATATTCATTCTGTTGAATGCGGAAATCCTCGCAAGTTATTGCAACCAGTGAATCACTAAGCTGAACAAGAATGCCTGCTTTGAGGTCCTGGATTACCTGGTCG
>CAZMZQ010000074.1:0-5522 GCA_964570745.1 uncultured Anaerolineaceae bacterium | reverse complement strand
CCACCCGAAACAGCGATAACAACTGGCAGCTGCGGGTCTGGCAGAAATGCCTTAGTGAACTGATCCAAAAAAG
The DNA here is from genome assembly GCA_964570745.1 of uncultured Anaerolineaceae bacterium. Taxonomy (GTDB): domain Bacteria; phylum Chloroflexota; class Anaerolineae; order Anaerolineales; family Anaerolineaceae; genus Mesolinea. The sequence goes on along the minus strand of CAZMZQ010000074.1, from coordinate 5,449 downwards.
CTTGCCTGTTCATGTTGAAATTATAGCTTAACCGACTTGTCATTATTGGGCAGGTTTGTTATCTCCGCAGCCAAACAAGCGGTTAGCGAGTATACTTTTATGTATGTACGACAAACCATTTGTCATCGGAATTACAGGCAATATCGCCTCGGGGAAAAGCGTGGTGAGAAATTACCTTGCCAACACCGGAGCTTATACGATCGATGCAGATCTCACAGCTCAGGATACCTATTTACCAGGGCTGCCTGCCTGGCAGGAAATTTTGGATGAATTTGGCGATGATCTTAAAATGTCAGATGGACAAATTAATCGCAGTAAATTGGGGCGAATCGTTTTCTCTGATCCTTCCCGCCTTGCCCGGCTGGAAGAAATCGTGCACCCTCGTGTTTCTGAAGCAATTCTAAAGCAAATCGACAACTGTGAGCGCCGTGTTTTGGTAATCGAGGCTATTAAACTGATAGAATCCGGCATCACTGCCTTTTGTGACCAGGTATGGACAGTTGCGGCTGATGAAAACCTACGTTTTCAGCGTCTGGTCGAGAGCCGCGGGCATACAGACGAGATCGCCTGGAAAAAAATCAAAGCTCAACCTCCACAAGAGGAAAAATTTCCCTTCTCTGACAGCATAATCTGGACTAATAATAGTTTTCAGGAAAGCTATCAACAAACCATGCAGGCACTGCATGACCTGGAATTGCCCCTCAGTCACACAATCGTAAAGGATAATTTCACCATCACCAGCCTTCGGGAAAAAGATTTCGATTGGTTGATTTCTGTAGCAGGAGAACAAGCATCAGAATACTGGAACCATGAGAGGATCTATCAACTACTGGGTGTAAAAAACGTCCCCACAATCTGGCTGAATGAAAAACCTCTGCAGTGTCAGCGTCTGAGCACACGTCAAACCTTGGGTTTGCTGACCAATCAATACCCAATCAGCAGCGAACAGGTCAGCAACAATGAATCGATCGACCTGCTGGAAAGCTGGCTCAAGGGGGCCTACCGGTTATTGATTGTTCCTCACAATATCAAGACACCGAAAGAAGCCTGGGAAGAAGGCTTTTTGCCCGGGCAGGATGGGGCTGATCACTGCTCCCGGGAAAGCTACGAGATCTTTTTGAAAGAAAATGGTCTCATGCCCGGAGAAGTGTGGATTAAACTGGTCAAATAAATTTTGATAGCGGCTTAAAGCTGTTTCTTCAACGCGTGACCAGGGGAAAACGGGTATACTTAAAAGCTCAAAAATGGGTGATTAAACATGCAAGAGCTTTGGAACAATCTGATCTTTATCCTTGAACGGTTTACCTGGGAAAGTCTTCTTGACATTTTACTGGTAACCATTGTTTTTAGCTTTCTGTTCTATTTGCTTAGAGATACCGAAGCTCAGACGCTTTTGCGTGGGGTTTTCTTAGTTATTATCCTGATCACATTGCTGACATCCCTGGTCAATCTGCCTGCTTTTTCATGGCTGGTGCAAACAATATCACCTGCGCTGCTCCTTGCCGTTCCGGTAATTTTCGCACCAGAGATTCGTCGTGGCCTTGAGCGCATGGGCAGTTTTGGCAATATTGGTTTTTGGCGGTTTGGTCGCAGCAACAAAGCAAGCCTTGAGCTTGAGGTTACATTAAACTCGATAACAAAAGCGGTGGTCCAGCTGGCAGAACGTCGGCATGGAGCCCTTATTGTCATCCGACGCCGGGAAATGTTGGATAAGTATTACAAAAACGGGGTTATGTTGAACTCGGAAATTTCACCGCAGCTTTTGCTGCAAATTTTCCATCCTAATACGCCCTTGCATGATGGCGCAGTGATCATATCCGATAACAGATTGAAGGCAGCTGCGTGTGTTATGCCACTCTCGAGCAGTGGTGTGTTAAACAGCACCGCCGCTCAGTCGCTTGGACTGCGTCACCGCGCTGCCATGGGCATCAGCGAGGTCAGCGATGCCCTTGCCGTAGTTGTCTCTGAAGAAACCGGCACGATCTCCATCGCACACCGCGGTAAGCTTATCCGTCGACTTGACGGTGATCGCCTGCTAAACAACATGCGGGCAATCCTGACCATTGACCCGGTCCCTGATAAAACCAAAGGGAAACAGTGGTTCAAAGTTAATCACAATGATAATGGTAATGAGGAGGTATCACAGTGAAATTCCTCAAACAAGTCGGGCGATTATTCCCAATCATTTTGACCGCTCTGGTCTTAGCCATTGTTGTTTGGGTCTCTTCAGTAACCTCACAGGACCCCAACGAAGTGATCACCTATGGAACACCGATCCAGGTCACCATACTGGGTCAAAACCCCGACCTGGTGATTACTGAACAGAGTGCGAAAAGCGTAACCGTCACTGTGCGCGCACCTCGTTCTGTCCATCTTCAACTTTCCCGGAACCTCAACCTGGTTACTGCGAGGATAAATTTAAGCGGGTTGACCGCAGGAACTTACAAGCTTACACCCGAAGTAAACATTGACCTTCGCCCGATGCAGGTAACTGAAATAACCCCTGATGAAATAACTTTGACCCTTGAACAAGTGGCTGTGGAAGTCTTTGATATCATTTTGCTTCGAACAGGTAATCTGCCAGTGGGATATGAGGCTGGTGAACCAGTGCTTAGTGCGACCCAGGTACAGGTCTTGGGACCTCAATCGAAGCTCGATGAGGTATTAGATGTGGTTGCATCCTTTGACCTGAGCAACACAACCAATACGATTACACGTACGGTTGATCTGCGTGCTATCGATAAACGTGGGAATGTGGTTGAAGGCATCAGCCTGAGCCCGAAATCAATTACGGTAGATATACCGATTACGCAATTAGCTGGATATCGCAATGTGTTTGTCAAAATCGTTACAACCGGCACAATTGCCCAGGGCTACCACCTCACCGGATTAGTCGTGACCCCACCGAACCTAACCATTTACACCTCTAACCCGGACTTGGTTGGGTCTCTGCCCTCTTTTTTGGATACTTCTCCAGTTAACCTGAATGGTGCCAAGGAGAGCTTTTCAGTAAATGTGACTCTTCAGGTTCAGGATGGGATCATTATCATTGGCAATCAAGAGGTGAGGATTGAGGTCGGAATTGAAGCGATTCAGAGCTCAATTCAATTCATGGATATACCTGTGGAAGTGATCAACCTGGGCAAAGGACTTCGATCGACTATTTCCCCTGCCCGTGTAGATGTTTATCTCTCCGGACCGTTATTTCTGCTTGAAAACCTCACTGCAGACAGCGTTTTGGTTGTTTTGGACCTTGAAAATCGTGCTCCCGGAACCTATCAAATTCCGATAACGGTCAAACTACTCCATCCCGAGCTAAGATTAGATTCGGTATTACCTGGCACCATAGAAGTGACAATAAGCCAGTAAATTTAAGAAAAGGTAAGATCATTTCAATGCAAAAACCTGTAATTGTACTGGTCGGCAGACCAAACGTAGGCAAGAGCACCCTTTTCAACCGCCTGGTTGGCCAAAGGCTTGCCATCGTTGATGACGTGCCCGGCACCACTCGAGACCGCTTGCTTGCCGAAGGTGATTGGGCAGGACACGACTTTTTTGTTGTCGATACTGGCGGCATTGACCCGAGTAAAAAACGCAGCCAAACCCCACTTTCAATCGGTTCGTCGGAATTCATCCAGGATATTCGTGATCAGGCAGCCATCGCCCTCGAAGAAGCTGATGTAATCCTGCTGATCACAGACGCGATAGAAGGAGTAACCCAGGCAGACCGGGAAGTGGTAGATATTTTACGCAAGCGACGAGCAGGCAGCGATCAACGGGCAACCCCTCCGATTCTGTTGGTTGTGAATAAAGCTGACAGTGAGCAGACCAGGCTGAATGCTCTCGATTTTTACTCGTTGGGTCTGGGCGAGCCTTTTGCTATCTCGGCAATACACGGCACCGGAACCGGAGACCTGCTTGATGCGGTGGTGGAACATTTCCCTGAACCAGTTGTGGACGAAGAGGAAGACGACAGTATTAAGATTGCTATCGTTGGTAAACCTAACGCCGGTAAAAGCAGCCTTCTCAACAAGATAACCGGTCAAACTCGGTCAATCGTGAGCAATATCCCCGGAACAACCAGGGACGCAATCGACACCAGGCTTACCCAGGACGGTCAGGAATATACCCTGATCGACACAGCCGGTATTCGCAAACGTGGATCGATTACTCCCGGTGTTGAAAAGTATTCGGTTTTACGTGCAATGCAGGCTATTGAACGTAGCGACGTTGCCGTTTTGGTTATCGACGCTGTGGATGGCATCACTGCGCAAGACACTCATATAGCCGGCTATATCAACGAAGCCTGGAAGAGCGTCCTGGTTGTTATCAACAAGTGGGACCTGATTGAAAAGGACCATCTGACCGCTCTTGATTTTGAAAAGCATGTCCGGCGGGAATTGAATTTTTTGCCTTACATTCCGATCCTTTTCATTTCGGCAGAAACCGGACAGCGCGTTCACCAGGTATTACCCCTGGTCAAAGAGATCCAGGAAGAACGGCAGCGAAAAATTTCGACTGCCCAGCTAAATAAAATCTTGATGAACGCCCAGGACAAGCACCAATCCCCTTCCGGTTCAGGACGCCCTTTCCGTATCTATTATGGAACCCAGGTGAAAACTGAACCGCCGACATTTTTGCTATACTGCAACGAACCTAAGCTGAGCCATTTCACCTATATGCGTTTTCTCGAAAATCAAATCAGGGAAACCTTCCCCTTCAAAGGCACACCAATCCAATTAATTTTAAAACAGCGTGCAAGGCGTGATTAATACCTCCTTCTGGAAGGATTATAATAATTTGGTTTGGTAATCATCGAAACATGAGATTGGAATAAAGTGGAAGATAAAACTCAAGAAATTCAACAGCATATCCCCGGAGAACAGCCGCCCATTAACCAGGAAGAACCCGAGAAGAAACCCAAGAGTTTTTTAAGAGACCTGTTTGAAACTATCCTGATGGCTGTCGTACTTTTCTTGCTCCTAAACGCAGTTACATCCAGGGTTAAAGTTTTTAACATCAGCATGGAACCGACTTTGAAACAAGGTTATTTGCTTCTGGTAAACAAAATGGCTTATAAGCTTGGTGAACCAAAATATGGGGATGTGATCGTTTTCCATTACCAGGGAGATCAACAGGAAGACTATATTAAACGAGTGGTTGGTCTGCCGGGAGACACGGTTGATATTTCCAACGGGGTTGTACGCGTCAATGGACAACCACTGACCGAACCCTATATTATGGAATTGCCAAACTATACTGGAAGGTGGACAGTCCCGGAAAACGAGCTGTTTGTTTTGGGTGATAATCGTAATCATTCTTCAGATTCACATCAATGGGGAACCGTGAAACTTGACTGGGTTGTGGGGAAAGCTCTGTTTGTTTACTGGCCCTTTAACGCAGTTGACCTGTTATCGGTATCCAACCTGGTGAGTGCTGCTCCATAGCC
>CAZMZQ010000073.1:0-7435 GCA_964570745.1 uncultured Anaerolineaceae bacterium | reverse complement strand
ATGAATCGTTTCCTGAGTTAGTAAAATTTTCCATTTCTCTTTTGTACACCAGTTAAGAATTATAACCCAGGCAAGCCATTTGGGCAACAAAAGGCACTTAATTCCTTGTGTACCAAACAATTCTGTGAATAATTAGTTTTGAGGAAGCAAGGAAATCTATCCCATGTAACAACTGGTATTGATACCCCAATGAATGCGACGTACAAACAGGTTTCCTGCCATAAGAAAATTATGAAAGTAAATTTAGCAATAATTTTAGTGCTATATGATTGATGGGTTTTCTAAGAGAAAATCTGGGATAAAAGCGGGACTTGTTCCTTTAGTGCCTGTGGATCTGTTCGCCAGCAAAAGACATCGCCCACGCCTCCGTATTCAAAAGCGACAATTTCGGGTTTTCGCCAAGAACCAAGACGGATTTGGTTCGCAGCCCATTCGGCAACCAGCCAGTCGTGCTCCTGGAGCTCGAAATGGTCACAAAGATAACCAGCATAAGTACGGATCCCGGTGATATGCAATTCACGAAGTCGATCAAGCGGCAGCTTGTTTACGTAATCCTGGTAATTAATCCCCAGTCTATCAGCGCTTATTTGGGCGTGGGAGAGGTCAAGCAGCAGCTCAACATCATTCCTCAGCAGGAATTTACTGATCAGATCAGGGTTGCAGGCAATTTCCAGTTCAGGCATCGTTCTATGCAAGGGCAAGTTTTCTGCAATTACCGGTCTATCTGGCAATTCACGACGCAAAAATTCAAGGTCTTTTTCCCATCTTGACAGAAGTGATGTTGCAGAATCAGGTTCAGTTTTTCTTCCTCGTGGCAGGTTAGAGAGGTGGGTGTTCAGATATATGGTATCGGTTAGATCAAACATGTGTTTGATGAGATCAAAATTCAACCGCTGAACATTGTCACTTCCCAGCGCGATTTCAAAATGGACATAAGCCGACCCGATTTCAAGAGCGGGTCTGACCAACCCGTCCCATTCCGGGCATTTAAGCAGATCAACCTGAACCTGTCCGGTCTTGATTAAATTCTTAAGTGGTGTCGAATAGTTAACTGCAAACTTCATGCATTACACCGGGTTTTCAAGCCCACCGGAAGAAGAGAAGGGATCCAACTTGGTCTCAAGGTCATGGCGGAACTGCTTGGTATAAAGGTTGTAATACAACCCTCGCTGCCGGATCAGGCTCTCGTGGTTGCCTTTTTCCGCTATTTGTCCGTCTTCTATCACAAGAATTTGATCTGCAGATTTAATCGTAGAGAGCCGGTGGGCGATAATAAAACTCGTTCGCCCGGTCATGAGTTCCTGCATCCCTTGTTGAATCAAGGCTTCAGTCAGCGTATCGACTGAACTGGTCGCTTCATCCATGACAAAGATATCCGGTTCTGCTAATATCGCCCGCGCGATGCTGATCAGCTGTTTTTGACCAACTGAGAGCTGGTTTCCGCCTTCACCAACATCAGAATCGTAGCCTTTTTCAAACTTTGCGATAAATTCATGCGCGCCTGCGAGTTTGGCAGCCTGTTCGATTTGTTCATCAGTTGCATCCAGCCGTCCGTAACGTAAATTGTCCCGGATGCTGCCCGAGAACAGATGAGGGACCTGAAGAACAACACCAATACGGGACTGGATGTCTTCCATCGGGTATTTGAGATAATTATGCCCAGCGATGTGAATGGATCCGGCAGTCGGTTCATAAAAACGGCAAAGCAGGTTGACAATGGTGGTCTTTCCGCCACCGGTTGTTCCAACCAACGCAATTCTTTGCCCCTGTGGAATAAGAAAACTCAGGTCCTGGATAACTGGTTCACCGTCTTCATACTGGAAGGACACGTTTTTGAACTCAACATCACCGATCAGTGAATTAACTTCCAACAAATTTTCGCGATCGTGAATTTCTGGTTTGGTTTCGAGCAATGAGAACACACGCTCAGAAGAGGCAATCGCGTTCTGCATTTCGGCATAAACCCGTGCCAGGTCCTGGATAGGCCAAAGGATCATCATGATATAGGAAATGAAAGCTTGTAAGGTGCCGACCGAAAGCATGCTGTTGCCAACCATGTTTCCTCCGCGCCAAAGGACCAGGACCAGAGATATCGCACTGATAGTCTGAATGGTAGGGAGGTAAATCGCCGATAAAAAGCCAGCCCGGTAACTCTCTCTAAACATATTTGTCGAAAGGATTTTGAAATCTTTCAAGTTTTTATCTTCACGCAGGAGGGCTTTGACCACGCGGACACCGGTGATGTTTTCGTTCAATGCCGCGGTCATCTTCGAATTTTCCTTGCGAGACTGACGAAAGTGATAATAAATTTTCACCCGGAATTTGAATGAAACAAAAATCATAAGAGGGAGGGAGAGGATGACGATCAACGCCAGTTGTGAATTTAACCTCAGCATGTAAAAAGCTGCAAAACCAATATTGGTTAATGCCCAGATTGTGTCGATAAGGCCCCAGGTGAGCAGTTCTGCCATCTTTTCGGTGTCAGACGTAACCCGTGACATGATCCAGCCCAAAGGTGTCTTTGTGAAATAAGACAAGGAGAGCTTCTGGAGGTGCTCAAACAATTTCTGGCGCAGATCATAGCGGAGCTGCTCACCCTGTACACTGACACTCAAAAGCATCACGAAAAAGCCGACAACCTGTGCCATGACGATAAATCCGTAATTCCGGAAGAGCCTGACCATTGCCTGGACATCTCCGGAAATGATGCCTTCATCAATAATACGTTTATTCAGAACCGTAAAAAAAGCATCCAGCCATGAAACAAGCGCGACAGATGCAAGCCCAAGGATAAGCATGAGCCAATAAGGTTTCAGCAACTTCAGAAGGCGACCGATAACACCGCTGTTGAGACTGACCTCATCGTCTAATTCGTTTTCATCATAATAAGTCGACACGATCAATTTCCTCTTGAAGGGCACTGTCGATCCGAGCCTGGATCTCATAGATGTCCTTATAAATACCCGGTTTGTTTATTAGTTCTTCATGCACCCCTTTTTGGACGATTTTGCCCTGGTCAAAAACCAGGATCTGGTCTGCATTCATGATGCTTTGGATGCGGTGGGCGATGATAAATGTAGTCCGGTTTGCCATCAGACTTTCCAGGGCTGCCCTGATCTGGACCTCGGTTTCCATATCAACCGAAGATGTTGAATCATCCATGATCAGGATTCGCGGGTTGATCAGCAGCGTACGGGCTATTGCCAGGCGTTGCTTTTGCCCGCCTGAAAGAGTAAGCCCACGCTCTCCAACCATGGTATCGTAACCGTTTTTGAATTCGAGGATCACGTCATGGATGGCTGCTTCTTTTGCTGCTGCGATAATCTCTTCTTCACTTACCTCGCGATGAACCCCATAGGTGATGTTTTCACGAATAGTCGTTGAAAATAAGAAGGGTTCCTGCTCCACAATGCCTATCTGGGAACGCAATAATTGCCGGGAGTATTCGTTCAGGTTAACGTCGTCCAGCAGGATATGACCGGAGGTGACATCATAAAATCTAGGCAATAAATTTACCAGGGAGGTCTTTCCGGAACCAGTTGAACCGAGCAGAGCAACAACATCACCTGCATCGCATCTAAAACTGACATCGTCAAGAACAGGTTGGTTTTCTTCGTACTGGAAACAAACCTTTTCGAAGGTAACCTTGCCTTTGATGCCATTCTCCGGTTGGAAGCTGGCCGTAGTCATGTCTTCTACTTCAGCTTTCATTACGGTGGAGACACGCCCCAGAGAGACAAAAGTTCGGGAAGTATCGATAATCAGACGACCGAGATTTCGGATTGGCCAAATCAACCAGCCAAGCAGACCGGCGAAAGTAATATATTGCCCCAATGACATGACGCCATTGATAACCATCATTGCACCGGTATAACTGCTGGCAATCGTTTGTGCAGAACAAATGATGTCTGTCAATGGCCAAAACATACTGTGCATCCAGCTGAACTTTTTACCTAAGCGATATTTAATACGATTATCCTTTTCAAACTTGTCGATCTCGTAACTCTGACGGGCAAAAGCCTTGACAACACGCACACCGCTCAAATTTTCCTGCAAATCAGTTGAGAGAAGTGCGCCCTGTTCCTGGTAAGCTTCGTATGCCTTGGACAACGCTTTGAAGAAAACCATTGAAACGATTAACACAATTGGGATAATGATGATAGAGATCAGGGCGAGACGCAGATTGATGCGTGCTATCGCAGTAAAGGAGATGATAAATATCATCAATATGCGACCAATACCGATTGACTGATCTGAGAAAAATCTTCTGATTGTGTCAACATCAGAGGTGGCACGTTCGAGCAAATCTCCTGTTTTTGCTTCAGAGTGATAGCTATAAGGAAGGCGTTGAATATGATCAAAAAGATAGTCGCGCAGGCGGCGGGTCGAATTTTCTGCGGTGAAATTCGCCATCCAGCTTGCCATGAAGCTCGACAGAGCTTGAAGGGTGATCAAGGCACCGAAACTAAGGGCAGAAAGAATCAGATTCTGACCAGGCGCTCCCTGCTCAAGAATGCGGTCGATGAAATTCCCCAAATACAGATACATTCCTGTTCGAGCTAATGCAGCCAGTGTTGTGAAGATATTGGCAATCAGGAAATTAAGATGATAGCCCTTCATTAAATGCCAAAGAGCTGCAAGTTTGTTATCGCTGGCAACTTTGGATATGTCGATTTCTTTATATGATCGTTTTACGCTTTTCATGTCTTGTTTTGTGTTTCTTCCTTGGGCAAACACGAGGATGAAGTATACACTGCTGGCATAAGCGGGTCAATAAAAGCTGACAAATTTGACAAATTATCCGTGACAGATCTTAAATTTCAGACGAATGCTGGTCGCTTTTTTATTGATAGGTTACTGTACTGTTATTATCGGCAAAGAACCTTTCAGCGTGTTCAAATATCCGTTCACTTTCCTGACCCAGGAGCATAACATGGGGGGATTCTTCCATGACAATCAATTCTTTGTGCTTTGATGATATTGAGCCGATGATTTTCTCCCCGGTCTCCAGACTGACGGTTTTGTCTGCCTTGCTGACCACAACCAGGGTAGGCTGGGTGACTTTGGGCATGCTGCGAATAACTTCTTTTTGTAGTTTCAATAGCTGGACAGTGCCCCGAAGCGGATAGACGTTATAACCTTTCCAATCCATCTCGTCACTTTTGTGGCTTTTATCGAGATATTTTTTGAAATACTGAAGAAGATAGGCAGCTTTAAGATTGCGGATAACCAGTGCAGGAGAAAACAACATCAAGCCGGCAATCTCCGGGAAATTTGCCGCCATCTGCAGGCAAAGCAGGGCTCCCATCGATTCCCCGCCTAACCAGACTTCTTTGCAGTATGGTTTTATTTCGTGATAACTTTGTAAAACAGCTTGATACCAGTCCTGCCAGTTGGTTTGGTTGAGTTCGTCCGGATGGGTGCCGTGACCAGGCAACAGCGGAGCTGCTACGGTGTGACCGAGTGAATGGAAGTAATTTGCAAGTGTGCGGACTTCAGTTGTAGTAGCGGTAAACCCGTGAACAAAGACAAAACCGATATCATCTCCGTTATAGGTGAAACTGTCTCCGTCCAGATGAGGCTTAACCATGTATGGATTGTTCATTTTTCCTCCATAACTCATTCTAACAAAAAAACGTTATAAAACATAAAAAAACAGGGAAATTAGCCAGATTTCCCTGTTTGGATTTGTTTATGATAGTTGTGTTAATTCGACCAATAATCCAGCTTGTCGATCAGGGTTTTAAAGTTTTGAGTGCCGGCAGACCTGCTGATAAAACCAAAGGTGCCTCCATTGTTAACGGCATCATGTGTTACAGAACCAACCTTTTGTCCGTTGATATAGAATTCGAAGTCATTGTTTAGGGCAAGAATACCAATACGGTTGCTTTCTGTGGGTTTGTTAAGCGCATCCGTGCTGGTGTAGGCAACCAGGTCAATTGTGCTGTTTGACTCGTTATAGTAACTGAAACCCCAGGTGCCGTCACAGGTAACGCCCAGGTAATAGAACTGGTTGGTATTGCTCCACCTGATTACCAGTCCGAAACGATCTGATCCACTGCAGTTTGGCATTGTGAAGGTCGTTTCGTAGTAACCATCTTTTTGTTCGGGAGATGTTGTATACCAGCTGCTCCACCAGGGCGTGCCTTTTGAAGTAAATTCGAGTTGACCATTCACAGTTTTTGAAAGGAGATAATCGTTTTCGAAGTTCCAATAGCTTCCATTACCAAAATTTACCTGGAAATCCGGAACCCCCGACCAGGGCTCTGTGGAGGGAAGGGGCGTTTGTGTTTGGGGTGCAGGTGTTGACTCCTCGCTTGTTGAGTTGGTTATTACAGTTGGATCGTCAAGCGTCGGAAGGTCAGTTGATTTCTGAGAGGTGGTATCTTCGAACGGATAAGTTGTGGAAAGTTCCTGGGTTTCCTCCATCACAGGTTCTGTTACGGCTCCCTGGGTCAGGAGTACCGCGACCCTGGTCTGTACTACCGGGTCCTGTGAAAGGTCGGCATTCTGGGGGAAGTTACAGGAAGATAAAAACAAAACAAATATCAGTGTAAGAAACAATTTCTTCATATCAGATTCCTTAATTAGTTATATGTGCAAGGTTGCAATTTTAGCGCCAAGCGTCTTGCTTTAGAGTAAAAACAACCTGAAACAAAAAAAATTGAACCTCAGGGAGTATCTAAACCCGAAACTTGTGGTTAATCCTTATATAGATGAATCTGGTGAGGAAAAAAATGGACTTATTTCAAAAGTGCAATGATTTCGAAACAGCCCGTCAGGCACGGGCAGATGGGACTTACCCCTATTTTATCCCCCTCGACAGAAATGAGGGGACCGAGGTTGTCTACCAGGGGGAACGCATCATCATGTGTGGTTCCAATAACTACCTGGGCTTGACCACCCATCCCAAAGTAAGGGAAGCCGCGGTTGCGGCAATTAAGAAATACGGCACCAGCTGCACTGGCTCCCGATTTTTAAATGGAAACATGACCATCATCGAAGAACTGGAAGAAAAACTGGCGGATTGGGTTGGTAAACAAGACGCCCTGGTTTTCTCGACAGGTATGCAGGTAAACCTGGGGACTATCAGCTCCCTGGTTGGTCGCAGAGACATCGTGATCCTGGACAAAGAAGACCATGCCAGCATTGTTGATGGAGCAATCTTGAGCGGTGGCAAAATTGAACGCTATCGTCATAACGATGTTCCCCATCTTGAAAGAGTGTTGAAAAGCCTGCCTGAAGAACCTGGCAAGCTGCTGATTTTGGACGGCTTGTTTAGCATGGAAGGCGACATCGCTCCTTTGCCTGAATTACTCCCTCTTGCTCAAAAGTACGGTGCCAGGGTAATGGTCGATGACGCTCATGCCATGGGTGTGTTGGGAGGCGGCAGGGGAACGGCAGCCCACTTTGGTATGACCGACCAGGTCGATCT
>CAZMZQ010000072.1:0-7653 GCA_964570745.1 uncultured Anaerolineaceae bacterium | reverse complement strand
CAACCGTACGGGCGGGCCCCAATCACGAGCTCCAATATTTTGTAACCCAGAAAGATCCGCCCACCATAGGGAAAACGGATATGTTTTGAATACGGAAAGAAAATTTGCCCCAAGGAGGGCGGGTTTGACGGAGTGATTGATGGGAAAACGCTCACATCCTGAACCCGCCCGTACTTTTTTCCTGGGCAAGTTCATAATGCTCAAGTTCCGATCTCGCCCCTGCCTACATTGTTTGAACACTCAATAATTGCATACCCGATTAACACCGGTAGGGGAGGTCCCAATCGTGAGCGCTCAATGTCTACTTACTTAGCCAGACCTCCCCGGTCCAATAACAAGAACCCGTACCTTGTGATAAATATGATAAAAATGAAAACATCAACATCTTTGTGAGTCAATGTTCGCAGTCAGGTTCACAATTACTCTCATGATTGACGATAGCAGCCTGTTAATGCGCGTAGTTAATTGTTATGTGAAGTTGTGTTTCGATTAAATGAAAACGAAACGATGTTAAAACCTGAACAAAAACTTTTCAAAAATTTAAACCCCGTATAAAACTCGATGAATACTTAACCTGGGTCTGATATAAACTTGAAAAGGCTAACTTTATAAATGGACCAATTTGGAGGGCAGGGGAGTGGAGTGCGCAGCCAGTCCATCATCTAACTTGTCTTTGCAAGCACAGCGAAGCAATCTGCCTTTGATCTGTAATTCTAAGCAAAGAGAAACCGTCTCTTGCCTTCTCATTGGAGAAGGGGAACCGCCCAACCCCGCGATAAAGAAGTAGGAGGCGGTAGATGAGGTGGAAGTTGGGAATCCGGTCGAATTGATGGTGATGCTAAAAAAAATTGGCTTGTCACTCTGAACGAAGTGAAGAATCTTGTCTTAGGCATGTTAAGATCCTTCGTCCCTCAGGATGACAAAACCTTTAACCCGACCTTGAGTGAGTCAACTTGTAAGAAAGGGGCTCTGTGCCTACGCAGTAAGGTATGCTCCTTCCGCCAAGGCAATATCAGACGAACTCAGCAGCTGGACCGAATATCCTGCTTTGTGGACACAGGTCCCAGCTGTACGGACACAAATGCCCCAGCTATACCTCAGGCCATGATTCCTACCCCTCAAAATCTCTAATTCTGAATGGAGTGGAAAATCCCGGCAAATAGAACAGGCAGCAAACACCTGACAGGAACACCCAAAGAGATCGCTTCGCAAAAGAGGATCGCGATGACGTTTCCTCCCCCTCACACCCTCACCAAAGACAACTCTCCCCGGTCATCCAGGAAACAAAGGCGGGCTTTAACCGGCTTTCCCAGTTGTGCCTGGGCAAAGCGCTGATAGCCGCGCACCTGGCGAATATATGCATGGTTTTCGCTTGTTAAGAACTCTTTTTCTGCAGCCGTGTGAATCGCGTCGGTTTTAAAATCGATCAGGTGCCAACCTTCCGACGTCCTGTAAAGCAGGTCGACGATATGGTTGATAGTTTTGCCGTTCACCATCGTTGAGTAGGACAGTTCTGAATGGCGCTCGTAAGCATTGTCGATCTCTTCCCAAAGCGGATGCTGGCGAAGACGCCTAAGCAGTTCACACGCCTGGTCGCTTGCAGCCTGCCGCAGGGCGTCACTCACCAACCCTTGTCGGTAACACTCGCTTTCAAGCAGGGCGGTCAGCGCCGGATCGCCAGGGAAGAGCCAGTGCTGCAAAGCTTTGTGCACCAGCTTGCCAAAAGGCATACCGTGAACGGTTTCATGCGCCCCAAACACCCGCCAGGATTGCATCTCGCTCCAGTGGTCGGCTTCTTCCTGCTCATCAACCTGCCCAAATCCTGCGACCGGAAGGTAGAGAGGGGTCGCATGGTTGATTTCTGCGGAGGTTTCCTGTGGGTCCTCTGTCGTTTTTTCTTCGAAAGTTGGCATACTCACCGCGACCATCGCCAGCAGTGGATGGTCACAGTCTGTTCTGGTCTCAATCACTTGGTCAGGGTCATTCAAACACTTCTCAGCAGGGTGGTTTGCAGCTTCATTCAACGTTTTTGCCCAGCGGGAAAGCCATATTTCACCCTTTTTGTTAAAGGTGGCATGGGCATTGATGATCAGTTTGTGTTGAGCACGGGTGAGCGCAACATAGAGCACACGCAGCTCTTCGCATTCTTCCTGGTCCTTGTCGAGCTTTTTGGCAAGGTTATAAAGTATTGGAGGCGGGTCAAGCTTGAAAGTAACTCCCAGTTCTTTCGTCAGGTAGACCAATTCGCTGTTTGCCCGGGTCGTCTTGCCGGCATCTGCCAGCACAACTACGGGATACTCAAGCCCCTTGGCTTTGTGGATAGTCATCAGCCGTACAGAGCCGTCGGCTTCGGCTGGAGCTTCGCCCTCGCGTGCGCCTGCGTCATCCAGAGTGCTGAGCATGTCCAGAAAGTCCCGCACTGTGGCAGGCTGGCTGGTCTGGGTGTCCTCCAGAAGTTTGTCCACGTTTCGCCACAGCCGCCCTCCGGCAGCCTGAGCTGTTTTTCCAGATGATCTGACATCAGCCGTGGCGAGGATGGCGCGGTAATCCACCTCGTCGACAATCTGCTTTAGCAGCTCTGCCACCGGCACCCGGTCAACCAGCCTGAAGAGCCTTTCAAGGATGCGGACACAACGCTCCGCGCGGGTTTGATCTTCAGAAGATAACATCGAAAGGTCGCCCTGCAGCCTTTCCCAATAGCTCAGTTCTTCTGAACGCAGCAGGTAAAGGGCAGCATCGCTCAGCCCAAATGCCGGCGACCGCAGCAGCCCGGCAAAAGCGAGATCGTCTGCCGGGTTTGCCAGCGCACGCAGGATGTTGACCAGATCGCGGATTTCAGGGCGGTTATAAAAACCTTTGCCCGCAACCGTTACGAAGGGAATCCCCGCCGCTTCGAAGGCATCTTCATACCATGAAAAGCTGGTCGCAGCCCGAAAAAGCAGCGCTACTTCATCCCAGCGCTTGATTTGCCCCTCTGCTTTCAGCTCCAGCAGGCGTGCTGCCAGGGCGTGCGCTGCGACAGGGCGGGCAGAAGCAGCATCTTCACCAACACCAAAAATAAATTCCATGTGCGGGGGTTTGATTTCATCCGGAAGCTCTGATGAATGTGCCACCATCGGGGTGAAAGGCACATAATAGCTGCGGGCAGGGTCCTCTTCGATGCCGATGGCGTTTGCCAAAACTTCAGACATTGTCTCCAAAAGCGGTTCATGCTGGCGGTAGGTGAGGTCCAGGTCGACCGCCAGACCGTTTGCGCGTTCGATCCGCTCTTTCTCCGCTCTGAAGACAGTCACATCTGCCCGCCGAAAGCGGTAGATCGACTGGCGCATATCGCCAACGATGAAAAGACAGCCCCGTTCGCCCGCAAGGTTGTTTACAGTGTCACGCTGGTGCTGGTTGGTATCCTGATATTCATCTACCATCACTGCGTCCAGCTCTTTCTGCCAGTGTGCGCGGATATCGCCGCGCTTCAGCAGCTGCTGAGCCTGATATTCCAGGTCGTCAAAATCCAGCGACTGGCGTTTCTCTAACTGCTCGCCATATGCCTTGTGGACGCGTTCAAACGCTTCACGCAAAAGCGGCAGCAGCTCTTCAAACAACTGCTCAGATTCGATGGATGGGGGCACATCTATGGAATCTTTACCACCTGTCAGGGAATTGATGTGCTGGTCAAAAGCATCCTGCAATTCAAAGATGATCTCTTTGGCAGTGCTGGCTTTCCCCGCTTTCTTGAGATAGTTTCGTCTTATTTCATAAAGATAGGTTGCACAAGCAGCCGGGTCGTTTTGTTCCAATGAAGCTTCAACCTGGTTCCAGCAGCGCAATAATTCAGGGACAGAAACGGTGAGTTTATCTTCAGCCTTGTTAAATAAAGACACAGGTGGGGTGTTGCGTAGCTCCTTAATTAGCTCTCTGAAAGGAGTTTTATTAATTCGTCTTTTTAATTCTGTGGCTAAAAATGCCCGACTATCAACCGAAATCTCAAAAATCTCCTCTGAATCATAGCGCTTTTCCAACAGACTTTTGAGCAGCTTGGTCAGTTCTCTCACCTCGAGGTTCTCAAAAAGCGGCATAAAACGCTCTTCTTCAATCAGCTTGTCTAGCGTATCTTCCACCGCCTGCTTTTTCAAAACCTGCGACATCCCCTCATCCAACACTTCAAAACGGGGGTCCAGCCCAGCCTCCGCCGGGTGGCTGCGCAAAATCTCAGCGCAAAGGCTGTGGATCGTGCCGATCCGTGCCGAGTCGATCTGCGCCGAGAGATCGCTCCAGTGTTTGCGTTCCTGCGGATCTGTTGCATCCTGCTCCAGCTTAGCCAGGCTCTCCCTCACTTTCGAGCGCATCTGCATCGCTGCCTTGTCAGTAAAGGTAATCGCGGCAATCTGTCGGGGCTTCACCCCCTTCGCCAACAGCCCGGTATAGCGTGCCACCAGCGTCCGCGTCTTGCCACTGCCAGCCCCAGCAGTTACAACCACATCGCGGCTCAGCTCTTTCGCGGCTTCTCCCTGCAGCTCATTTAGCTCAAAAGAGGCAATCACTTTTTCGCTCAACAGATCAGTCATATTTGTACCTCACTTGGTAACGCCAGCACCACAAGATCGCTGGGCACCAATCCGGGCACCCACCCCTCGGGGTTTCAGGTAAAAACCTGCCCTTTCTCACGCTTCTGATGTGGTTGATGATATGCTTCTCAACGATCTCCGTTGCTCCATCGATACCAAAACCCTGTTCAGACTCAAAATTCAACAAGGTTAGCGAGCTCCCTTTGGCACCTTTGATGGACCAATAAAACCCATCCACCACCTCTCCCAGTTTCAGCGTCTCTTCTGCCGCTTTTGCATAGAGCGGAAGCTGCAACCGCGTTCCCTCAACCAGTTCTTTGTCGACTATCACCGACTTCGCGGTCTTATAATCAATCACCCTGATCTCACCGCTTGGCAGCTTGTCCACCCGGTCGATCACCCCGCGGATGCGGATTATCTCCCCGTCAATCTCCAGTTCCAGGCAGGGCGCACCCCTGATGCCAAATTTCGATTCAAAAGCGAACGGTTTCCACTCCCCGCGCACCGCTTCCATCGCCTCCACGCTCTTGCGCAGTATATCAAGATGCTGCCTTTTCTCCACTTCCCACAAAGCTGTCGGTCTGAACCCAAGCTTTCTGGGCGCAGTTTTAAACACGCTTTCCGCCGTCTCATCAAGTATCTCCAGCGGGTCTGCCCCTTGCTCCGCCGCCCGCGAATACACCAGCTCGAGGATGCTGTGATAAAGGCTGCCAACCTGGGCTGCGTCCAAACCGGGTTCAGGCAGCTCGGTTTTTTCAAGCTTTAGCGCCGCGCTGGCAAAAAACTGGTAAGGGCAGCTGCTGTATGTCTCCAGCCGCGATGCGCTCCAGACCTGCTCTTCCGAATATGCCTGCCCCAATATCGCCGCGATTGGCGAAAGATCGCCCTCATACACCCCCCGCGCCCTTTTCGACCGCCGCGCATCGAGAACTCCGCCGGCTTTCCACAAATTCTGCCAGCGTCCGCTCAGCTCCTCATCGCCAGCCGCTTCCACCTGCCCCTTCTGCACCCCCCAAAACAACAATTCCTGCCCCGATGCTGCCTCAGACTGTGGTCGAAGGTCAGATTCTTGAAATTTGCTCACAGCGGATTCACAAAACAGCCTCGTCGTCGCCCGCCAATAGGGAGAGGGTTCCCACCTTTCACCGTCTTTCGAAAGGTACGGACGCGTCAAAAGAAGGTGTTTTTCCGCCCTTGTAAACGCTTGATAGAACGTACTCGCCTGTTCGCGCTCCAAACGCGATTCCAGCCCCAAATCTGCCCTCAGATGCTCATCCAGAAACGGGTCCGGGTTCTCCACAACCGGGAATTGACCCTCCGAAAGCCCCAGCAAAACCACCGCCTGGTAGCGTGCCCCCCGCGCTTCCACCAGCTTGCCGACAAAAACCGCGTTGCTGCGTGTTTCGCGTTCCTCTTCCAGCCCAACTCCGTTCAGCCCTCCCTCCAGGTCTGCCAGAAACTGCGCATAGTCTATCTTTCGGATGCCAACCACTTGCTCGCTGACCACCAGCGCCCTCAGCGCTTCGCCCAGCGCCTTACAAGCCGCCCGGTCGCGCTCGCTCTGGATGTTTTCATAAAACCCCAGCTGCCCCAGCAGCCCCTCCAGCCACTCGATCCATTCGGCTTGCGATCGCTCAATCTCGATCCCGTCAAACAACTCCCAAAACCTGTCCAGCCGCGCCTTCAGGGCTGCCAGGTCGATCCCCTTCGTCAGGTCTTTTGACCTGTTCTCCTCATCAGGGTCTTCAAGCCCCCGTGACTTTCTTTCCAGCATCGTCCAGGCTGCTTCCCACTGCTCGCGCCCGCTCACGATCACCGCCTCCAGTGCGGTCTTTTCCAAATTTGCCGCGTCCTCACGCTCCATCCCAAAGTCAAAATAAGGGGAATGAAAAGCGTTCAACAGGCTGCGGGTCGGATACCCCTCCAGCGCCAAACCCAAAAGGTTCATCATCGCTAAAATCGCGGGCGATTCTGCCAGCCGGTCGCGCTGCGAAAAATGGATCCTCATCCCAAACTCGCCTGCCGCCGCCCTCAAGAGCGGTCGATAAGCCTCAAGCCTGGCGCAATAGATTGCACACTCCGCCAATGGGATTCCCTCGTTCAGGTGCAGCCGCTTAAGCCAGCGCAGCGCTTCCCGCGCCTCTTCAGCTTGCGAGCGCGCCTCGATCATCAGCGGCTCAGCTGGCTCCATTTTCTCCACCTCGCCCAGGTTGAGCACGTTCCGCTCCATCTGCCCGATCACATCTCTGGATAGGGCAGGTCGGGTGAGTGAGTTCCGATCCACAATCTCAAGCGAAAGATCCCCCTTCAGCGCCTCGATCACCTTCTGCAACCGTCGGTCCACCATGCGTTCAGAGCCAGCCTCGCCGCAAAGGGTTATCACCATCTCGTCCGCCTGCTGTCCCATCAGCGCCAAAAACCGTCTTTGTGCTTTCGTGAAAGCGGTAAAACCGTCCACCACCACCAGCCTGGGCTGATCCGCAAGTTTGGGTGTGTTTTCCAGCGCTTTGATCGCCAGCCATGCCTGCCCCTCGCTGTCAATCCAGCCGATATCGTCAAGGCGCGTCAAAAACCGCTGATAAAGGACCGCCAGTTCGCGCTGAGCCTCGCTTGTTCCCATGGCATAATCCACCAGGTCAGCTGGGCTCACCAGTGCGCTGCGCAGCTCGGCGAAGGCGTCTCTCAAGACGGAAAGGAAGCCGGGCTTGCCTTCGATTGCCGCATAATGCACCAGCTCGCCGGCTTTAACCGCATCGCGCACGCTCTCCTGGATCAGCCTGTAACCAAGCGCGGACGAGATCACCGGTGTGAAAACGCCTTGTTTCTCGAGCAGGTCCTGGTAAAAGTGAGAGAAAAGCGCAACCTTCACGCCCATGGAGCTGTCAACCGCCGCCAGGCGCGCTTTAAATTGCGCCGCCGCCTGGGGGTTCGGAACCACCACCCAAACCGGAGCAAACAGGTTGCCCTTTTTCGCCTCGCCGATCCGCCCGATACAAGCCTGCGTCTTCCCGGTCCCCGCCGGAGCAATCAGAAGTTCAATAGCCATAAAACCCCGCCTTCGTCGTAGTTTTAACTATTTTAGCAGGTAAAC
>CAZMZQ010000071.1:0-7662 GCA_964570745.1 uncultured Anaerolineaceae bacterium | reverse complement strand
AGGAGAAAATCCTGGTCGATTATGTCAGTGATACCAAATACATACTCCCGGCGAGTTTCAGACCGATCGACACAACTCCGCATATCATTCAGTGGAGTGTTTCTGTGGCCCGACAGATCAATTCTGATCCGAATTATCCGATCTATGAAGAAGCTGGTTTGATCAGCCCATTCAGAGTGTTTAGCTGGATAGGCAGTGGTGTTGCGCCTACAACGATACCGTAACTTATCTTAATTTGGAACATAACAGCGGGCTTTTGCCCGCTGTTTATCATTCTTTCAATACATTAAAATGTTGAGAGGTATTTAGTAGCTGAGATTGCAGCTGCTGCACCCATACCTGCTGAGGTAACAACCTGCCTGTATAATGGATCAGCAATTTCCCCGGCGGCAAAAACGCCTTTTACATTAGTTTCCATATGGTCGTCGATCTCAATCGTCCCATATTCGGTTAGCTTTAATTGACCATCAAGTATTGCCGTATTAGGAACGTGGCCAATTGAAATAAAGACCCCGTCAGTTGGGATTAACTCCTGATGACCGGTTTTGACATTTTCAAGTATTAATTGAGAAACCGTATCTTCGCCAACAATTTCTTTGACAACGCTGTCCCAAATGAAACTGATTTTTGGGTTGTGTTTAGCCCGGTTTTCGAGGATCGCACCAGCTTTAAGCTGATCACGGCGATGGATAATCGTTACACTACGCGCAAATCTGGTCAAAAACAGAGCTTCTTCTAATGCGGAATCACCGCCTCCAACCATATGAATATCCTTATCCTTGTAGAAAGCTCCGTCGCATGTAGCACAGAAGGAAACACCTCTTCCTGTATATTCTCTCTCACCAGGAACACCAAGCTTGCGTGCATCAGCACCCATCGATATGATCAAGCTATCTGCAGTATATTCGCCAGACGAAAGACAGACTTTAAAAGGACGCTGCTGCAGATCAACACATTGCACCAAATCGTAAATGATTTCAGTGCCAAAGCGTTTTGCCTGTTCATCAAGGCGCTGTCCAAGGACACTGCCCTCAACACCATCGGGAAAACCAGGATAGTTTTCGATACAGTTGGTTTGTGATGCTTGCCCATAAAGGGTCATACCGGTTACAAGCAATGGATTCAAATCAGCCCGGGCGGCATACAAAGCCGCTGTAAACCCGGCTGGGCCTCCACCCAAAATCATCACCTGTCTATGTTCTATGATTCCCATAGTTTTCACCTTATCCTGATTTATTCTTCCTATATATGGTTGTCATTAATCCCATCTACCACTATATATACCACTTTTTCACTAACCAGCAGTAATATTGTGTAATCCCCTGTCCTAACCTTCATCGATTTCCGTTCTCTGTTTGTTTACAGACCACGTCTTTGTAACAAAAATATCGATACTATCAGCAGTTATAGCATATAATCTTCTTAATGCTGAAAAATATTGAGAGAACAAGGAGCAAGAATGGATCCTGTAAATAAAGCTTTGGATTTCTTCAAGGACCATCAGTCAAAGATGACTGAGAATTACCTTGGTATATTGAGAATCCCATCAATTTCCACCTCGCCTGAACATAAAGCTGATCTGCTTCGGACTGCCAAATTTTTGTTAGATTATTTACAAGCGATTGGTTGTGAACGCACTGAGATTTTCGAAACTCCACTGCATCCGATCGTATATGCAGAAAAGAAAGCGTCAGTCCCCAATGCAAAAACTCTGTTGGTTTACGGGCATTATGATGTACAGCCAGTTGACCCCCTTGAAGAATGGAAAAGTGATCCCTTCCAACCTGAATTTCGTGGAGATTATCTATACTCCCGCGGTGCCTCAGATATGAAGGGACAGGTTATGGCAACAATCTTTGCCCTTGAGAGCGTGATTAAAACATCCCAACTTCCGATCAATGTCAAATTCATACTTGAAGGAGAAGAAGAGATCGGGTCGCCATCATTGGAAAATTTTATACAGGAACACAAAGAATTGCTCGCTTGTGACGTAATCCTGAATCCGGATGCAGGCATGATTGGCAAAGACCAACCTACCCTCGTTTATGGTCTTCGTGGTTTAGCCTACTTTGAAGTCCGTATAGACGGTCCCAAAGCAGATCTGCACTCAGGTTTATGGGGTGGTAATGTCGCCAATCCAGCCAACGTTCTCGCCCAGATCATATCAAAGTTGCACAATGAGGATGGTTCGGTTGCCATTCCCGGTTTTTATGACCGAATTCCTGAGTTAACCCAGGAAGAACGCGCTCGCATTGCTTCGAACCCAACCAGCGACGAAGAAATCCTTGAAATTACCGGATCACCGTTGATATATGGTGAAAAAGGTTACTCCCCACTGGAAAGGCAGGGTGCCCGCCCGACACTGGATGTGAACGGTATTTACTCCGGTTTTATAGGTGAAGGCGCCAAAACCATCATTCCTGCATATGCCAAAGCAAAAATCTCCTGCCGTCTTGTCCCAAATCAGGATGCAATGGAAATTTACGAACTGGCAAAAGAATACATCCTGTCAATTGCCCCACAAACAGTCAAAACTGAAGTCTTTTTGCATAGTGCTGGTCCGGCATACCTGGCAGACGATGCTCCAGGAGCACAAAATCTGGTAGACGCTCTCACTGCAGTATGGAACAAACCAGTAGTTTACAAACGCGAGGGTGGCAGCATACCGGTCGCAACAGTAATGCAGCGGGAATTAGGTGTCAAGTCGCTTCTGACTGGATTTGGCTTGCCGGACGACGCCATACACTCACCGAACGAGCGTCTTAATTTCCCTAATCTGGTAAAGGGTATCCAGGCATTGATCCACTTTTATCTAAGTTTTGGAGAAAACTGATGCCTTCTGAAAAATCACTAAAACTTCCTTCTTATGGAGGTCAGGCATTAATCGAAGGTGTCATGATGCGCGGCAAAAGCAATGTCGCGATGGCAGTTCGCGCTCCTGACGGTGAAATCGTTGTGTACCAGGAAGAACTGCCGACACTATACAGATCAAAGTGGATGAAAACTCCTTTCATCCGTGGAGTCGTAGCCTTGTGGGATTCAATGGGGCTTGGTATGCGGATGCTCACTAAATCAGCCAACATTTCATCTGGTGAAGAAGAGCAGCTGGAAGGATCCGCCCTGACTCTTACGGTAATCATATCAATCCTGTTGTCAGTAGGCATTTTCTTCGTTTTGCCAGCTTTTATTGCTGGACTGGTGGAAAAGTTTTTTGTGCTCACTGCCTGGTGGAGCAACCTGGTTGAAGGATTGCTTCGCTTGCTTATCCTGGTGGTTTACCTGGCATTAATTGGCAGAATGCCTGATATTAAACGTGTGTTTGCCTACCATGGTGCGGAACATAAGACAATTAATGCATTTGAAGCAGGTGTCGAACTGACACCTGCGAACGTGAGTCAACAGACATTGGTTCACCCTCGCTGTGGCACATCGTTTATCCTCACCCTTGTCTTGTTCTCAGTATTGATTTTTTCTCTTTTGGGACCCTTGCCACTGCATTGGCGTATCATTTCCCGCATCTTGATGATTCCATTCGTATCAGGTTTGGCTTATGAGTATATCCGCTTTGCTGCCAATACAATGGACAGGTCTGCCATTATGCGCTGGCTGATCAAACCTAATTTATGGTTACAGAAACTTTCGACTCGTGAGCCCGATCTGGATATGCTCGAAGTTTCAATTTCTGCATTCAACACAATGCTTTCTTCAGAAAACAGGGAGTCATAATATGAAATATTGGAAGCAAGTGCTGGGTGGAATTCTGACCGGACTTCTGTTGAGCGGTCTGGTCAGGCTGATTACCCTTCCTAAAACAGGTCATCCCGTCACTGTCGTGACGATGACCCCAAATCTGACCCCTGATCCTACAGCAATCATTGAGATGATAAAGGTTCAGGTTGCCGGAAATGTAAACCAACCCGGTGTCTATGAACTGGTAAAAGGATCCAATCTGGACGATGCCATCCGGGCTGCAGGTGGACCTTCATCTAATGCAAAAACCGACCTGATCAACCTGGTAACTGTCCTGGAAGATGGGCAAAGAGTATATATACCGGGAATAGACGACTCTCCATCTTCAGACCTGGACCAGAACCAGCGTTCAGTTGAACTCAACCTCACTGGCATCGTCAATATCAATACAGCATCGCAGCAAGAACTTGAAAGTCTTCCGGGAATTGGTGCCGTGAAAGCAAGAGCGATAATTGAGTATCGCACACAAAATGGTTACTTTCTGAGTATAGATGATCTGGTGAAAGTAAGCGGCATTGGACAATCAATTTTTAGCCAGGTGAAGGATTACATCACTGTCACACCATAAAAAAACGGCAGACTAACGATACAGGTATAATGGCACAATGGCAAATCAAGCTTCGCGGAAAAAAGTTATTCCTTTTTCGAATAGTGCTCTCAAAATAATTGTTTTGATTGTTACAAGTGCACTGGCTTTTGGCGCCATGGTCGGACCCGACCTGCTAAACCAGCAAACTCAGATTGTGTCAATTGGTGAAGTTGCTTCCCAGGAAATTCTTGCCCCATATTCAGTTACTTTTGAATCGAGGGTCTACACCGAGTCTGCAAGGGAGGCAGCTGCCGCCGAAGTATCGCCTGTTTACCTTCCGCCCGACCCAAATATCACCCGTAGCCAATTAGAAAAACTACAAAACGCACTATATTACATTGCGACTGTTCGAAGTGATACACATGCTACTGAAACCCAGAAGATCCAAGATCTGCAAGCCCTGGCCGACCTTCAATTGGATGAAGAGGAATATATCGCCTTACTGGAGCTCCCAGAACAAGATTGGCAGGCGATCTCAAGCGAGGCTGCGAGGGTTTTGGAGGTCGTTCTTCGTGACAGTATCCGTAACAATCAGCTTGGAACCGTCAGGAGCAACTTACCGGCTAATATCGATTTTGCTTTTAAAATAGAACAGTCTGAACTAATCATTTCACTGGTTTCACCACATATCGTGCCGACCAGCTTGTTTAGCGAAGAACAAACCCAGATCAACCGCGACCAGGCTCGGGCAGCAGTAACTCCGGTCACCCGCCAGATTATGGCCGGTGAAGTTCTTGTTCGGCGCGGTCAAATTGTCAAAGCGGCTGACCTTGAAGCAATGACAACCTACGGGCTTGGTGAGCCAACTGATCATGTTTCCCTGTTGGTTAAAAACGGCATTATCGTGTTGATCGTTGATGTTTTGGTTGTAATATACTTCCGGAAGAATAAGGGAAAGAAATTCACAGAGTTGTATCCAATCATCATTGTTGCCTTCTTTTTCCTGCTTTTCCTTATATTGACAAGATTCCTGGTAATGGAACGGACCATCCTGCCTTATCTCTTCCCGATTGCAGCCCTGGGTTTGACCATTTCAGTAATATTCTCAACTGAATATGGATTTTTTATCAGTTTTCTGCTCGTATCACTAACAGTCTTTGGTCATGTTCGCAGCAGCGAACTTCTGCTTTATTACATGTTACCAACCATCGCCGGCATCCTCATCGTCGGAAAAGCCCGCCGGGTTGGCTCATTTTTAGCTTCAGGTTTTTCAATCAGCGTTATCGCTGCCGCAATAATTGTTGCTTTTAGAATTGGTGATGGGTCCACCGACCTTGTTGGATTATTATCGCTTTTAGGGGCAAGCTTTTTCAATGGTATAGCTTCAGGCACTCTTTCCCTATTGATGCAGAATTTCGTCTCTTCAATTCTCGATTTGCCGACAGCATTGCAGTTGTTGGACATTTCCAGACCCGATCATCCCTTGCTCCAACAAATTCTCACCAACGCACCCGGCACCTATCAACATTCACTCCAGGTCTCAAACCTTGCAGAACAAGCAGCAGATGCTATCGGTGCTGACCGCTTGCTTGTGCGGGTCGGGACCCTGTATCATGACGCTGGCAAATCCGAGAACCCAGGGTTTTTCATTGAAAACCAGGTACGGGATAAAATTAATTCACACGACGATGCCGACCCAAAAACAACTGCTGCGACTATTATTAAACACGTAACCGATGGCGTCGTCCTGGCAAAAAAATATCGTCTCCCTTCACGAATGATCGACTTTATTAAAGAACATCATGGCACTGGAATAACCAGGTATCAATATAACAAAGCCTTGAATGAAGCTGAAGATCCCGATCTAGTCGATGTCAAAGACTTCACCTATCCCGGTCCACCCCCTCAATCAAAAGAAACCGGGCTGGTAATGTTGGCGGATGGAACTGAGGCGCGAGCCAGGGCGAATTCACCCCGCACTGATGAAGATATTATGGCAGTGGTTGAAGATACAATAAATTCTATTAAGAATTCGGGGCAGCTCGACCAAACCGAGCTGACGCTCAAAGATCTGCAAACAATCAAAGAATCATTCTATAACACGCTCAAACAGTCCTATCACCCAAGGCTCAAATATCCGGAAGTAAAACCTTCGGCTAACACGTTAAACGTCGAATCAAAAACTGTTTCCTGATTCCGGAGGAGGTTATTTATGCTTAATCTGATCATTCCTTCCTCTTATACTAAAGAGATCGAGCACTCCAGGCTGGCAGTTGCCTTTCGCGAAACTCTGGCTGCTTTAGACCTAGACGCGAATTCTTCAACAACCCTGAGGCTGACGAACAATAGAGTCATCCGTCAATATAACCATGCCTGGTTAGGAATAAACGCCCCAACCGACGTGCTTTCTTTCGAAAACTCTTATATCGACCCTGAGACTGGCGAACATTATCTGGGAGATATCATCATCTCTTTCGAAAAAGCCCGCCAACAAGCCAAAGCCGGTGGTCACAGTCTCTACCATGAGGTTGAAATGCTTTTCGTTCATGGACTGCTTCACCTTGCAGGTTACGATCACGATCAGCATGATAATTTGACCGAAATGTCTTCCATGCAAGATTTCATTCTCGAGAAAACCAACAATCCACTAAAAAACAGCATTCAATCAACAGAAAAATAACCAGCTCATCAACGTTTACTCAGAAAACCAATAGTCTCTGGTAAAATCTAATCAGAAAATGTTCACTCTAAATAAAGACTTTTGGGCGATCAAATTGGGCCGCCAATTACACAAAAAGGAGATTTAACGTTCAAATGCACAAGGATTTTTTGGATATCATTGATTACACACCATCAGAGCTTCAAGACCTGCTTGATTTAGCCATTAGACTAAAGAAAGAATACCGGGCAGGTGGGAATGAACCAATCCTGAAGGGGAAGGTTCTGGCTATGATTTTTCAAAAACCCAGTCTGCGGACGCGCGTCAGCTTTGACATGGGAATGCGCCATCTTGGAGGAGATGCCCTCTACCTATCCCCTAATGAGATCGGTCTTGGCAAACGGGAATCAATCGCTGATGTTGCCCGCGTTCTGGATGGAATGGTTCATGGCATTATGGCAAGAGTTTTTGAGCACGAACATGTCTTGGAACTCGCTCACTGGACAACTATTCCGGTGATAAACGGGCTTAGTGACTACAGTCATCCTTGCCAGGCGCTGGCAGATGTTCTGACCATTTACGAAGAATTTGGGAAAATCAAAGATGTCAACATAACCTATGTCGGTGACGGAAACAACGTCGCTGTTTCTCTGATGCAAATCGCTGCCAAACTCGGCGCGAATTTCACCATTGCAAATCCTGAAGATTATGACATGCCAGTTGA
>CAZMZQ010000070.1:3279-7771 GCA_964570745.1 uncultured Anaerolineaceae bacterium | reverse complement strand
TTTGCAGGAGGGCAGCAGTGACCTGGGAACCGATAAAACCAGCCGCGCCGGTTACAACATATTGTGACATCAGAGTTTGATCACTTTCATGGCGCTCTTGGGATAGTCCTTCATAGCGTCGCGGGCGTCGAAAATGAGGTGGGATTTTTCGCCGATCATGTTGTAGTCGTATTTGCTGTGGTTTGTGATGATAGCAACAAGATCAGCCTCTTCAAGGGCAGCCTGCAAGTCTTTTTCTGAAGACATCTGGATGTTTTCGTAATCAACTTCGGGGATGAAGGGGTCGTGATAGCTGACGATGGCGCCCTTTTCCTGTAGAAGGTGAATAATGTCGAGAGCGGGTGACTCACGAACGTCGTTGATGTTGGGTTTGTAGGCAACGCCGAGGACGAGCACTTTGCTGCCGTTGAGCGGTTTTTTGTAGCGATTAAGGGCATCCTGAATGCGGCTAACGATGTATCGAGGCATGCTGGTGTTGATTTCAGAGGCAAGCTCAATGAAACGGGCTGTGTAGTTGAGTGTCTTCATCTTCCAGGAGAGATAGAGCGGGTCGATAGGGATACAATGACCACCCAATCCGGGACCAGGGGTGAACTTCATAAAACCAAAAGGTTTGGTGGCAGCAGCATCAATGACCTCCCAAACGTCGACATCGAGGCGCTCGCACATTTGGGCGAGCTCATTAACCATTGAGATGTTGATCATCCGGAAGGTGTTTTCGAGCAGTTTTGCCATTTCGGCAACTTCGGCGGTGGAGACGGAGACAACCGTTTCGAGAGCCTGTTCGTACCAGGCACGGGCTACTTCGGTGCAGGCGTGAGTGATTCCGCCAAGGACCTTGGGGGTGTTGACGGTGGTGAAGTCTTTCCGACCGGGGTCGACGCGTTCGGGAGAGAAGGCGAGGAAGAAATCCTCTCCGACTTTCAATTCTGACTGAGAGGTTAGTTTTGGCAAGACGTATTCGCGGGTGGTGCCCGGGTAGGTGCTGGATTCGAGAACGATTACCATACTGCGATGGAGATAAGGCGCGAGGTCTTCGCTGGCGCGGGCGATGAAGGACATGTCGGGGTCGCCGGTTTTGCGCAGTGGGGTAGGAACACAAATGGAAACCGCATCGATTTCGGACAGGACCGTGTAGTCTGTGGTGGCACGAAGCCGACCCGAGTCGATATGCTTACGCAGCTGGGCGTTGGTAATATCAGAAATATAGCTTTCGGCCCGGTTGATCATTTCGACTTTTTCCTGGTTGGGATCGATGCCAGTAACACTGAAACCAGCATTGGCGAAAGTAATTGCCAGGGGCAACCCAACGTAACCCATGCCAATCACGGCGATGTTAGCACGTTTTTTTTGAATCTCTTGAATCAGTTCATCTTTAACCATATATTCCTCTTGTGTTGGGTGTTTGTTAAAAAAGGCTAAGCTGCTCAGATGGTGTTGAATCTTCGGGTTCAGCATGTATTGGTGTGAGCGGTTCGACAGAAGGTGAGGGCTTTGGTTCTGGTTCTTGTCCTGGTTCGGGTAGGGACGACTCTGGAGCCCCGACTGCTTTTATACCAATAAATTTCTTTAGCTGGGCAAAATCTTCAAGAAGCGTCTGACGCAGCGCAGGTTGATGGAGGGCGGCGGCAGGGTGATACATCGTGACCACTTTTTGCCCATTCACTTTGTGGGTTTTACCGTGAATGGCACTGATGCGCCCGGCATCGACAAATTTTGCCATTGAGATGCGACCGAGGGTAACGATCACCGTGGGCTGCAGCAGGCTGATCTGTTCGTCGAGGAAGGTTTGGCAGGCAGCCAGCTCTTCGGGGAGCGGATCGCGGTTGTTGGGTGGGCGGCATTTGACCACATTGGTGATGTAGACCTGGCTGCGATCAAGACCGGCTGCTTTGAGCAACTCATCAAGGAATTGACCAGCCTGACCCACGAAAGGTTTCCCTTGTTTGTTTTCGTGGAAGCCGGGAGCCTCACCAATAAACATGATTTCAACCTGGGCAGGACCCTCGCCCGGCACGGCATTTAAGCGACCCTTTGCAAGGGGACAGCGCTGGCAGGTGGAAACCTCGTTACGAATTTCTTGTAGGCGTTGTGCAGCAGACATGTGAACTCTCGAGATGATTTTACCTCATCATTATTCGTTTAGACGCAATTTGATGTAATAAAGTTCCTTAATTCAAGGATATCGATCTGATCGAGGTTGAGCAGCAGGGCATCTTCGTTATCGTTTTTGTAATAGTTTTTACGGGTGCCAACCCTGTGGTAGCCGAAACGCTGGTAGAGAGCGATGGCAGCCAGATTATGTCTGCGCACTTCAAGCATTGAAGAAATTGCACCACGTTCTGCAGAAAACAAGAGAGCCTGGGCAAGCAAACAGGAGCCAATTCCCTTATGCAGGTGGTCGGGGTGGACTGCGATGGTGGCGATATGGGCTTCGTCGACGATGATCCAGACCACAATTGCTCCCAGGACCTGGTTGTTTGTGTCGGCAGCAACCAGGCAGATGCTGTAGTTGGTAGTCAACTCGTAGGCAAAAGAATGTTTGGGCCAGGGTTCGGCGAAACTTAGGGCATCCAGATCACCAACGGATTCCAGATCTTCCTGGCGCATGGGTCGGATAGTTAAACTCTTATCCATATGTGGGAATTAATTGGGAACGTTGCTGAGGGTATGAACGTAGATCGGCGACAGGCTGACCGGGTCGTCGGCATGACCGACCTGCAGTTTATCCCAGGCAAGCTCTGCCAAAACGGAAGGACGGCGCAGGCAAGCTGAAGCTGGTGCCAGCCGGGAGGTTTTCCATTTGCGTCCCATGATCTGGCGTTCAGAGGCACCCATCTCACCCACGACATAAACAGGTGAGGTGATCGTAGCAGCGATGGTTTTGATATCATCAACCTGCGTCTCGGTGATCTGACCCCAGCGTGGGTTTTTATAGCGGAATCGCGCCCAGGCAAAACGACCGCGACCAACCTCGAGAAAAGCGATCATTGGACGGCGTAAACCTGGCTGTGAGGCAACCAGAACTTCAAGCGAAGGTACGCCGGCTATCGGGATATTTCGTCCAAGAGCCAATCCTTTGGCTGCGCTCAAACCGATACGCAGACCGGTGAATGAACCTGGACCTAAGGCAACGCCAACCCCGGTCAGTTGTTTGGGGCTCACCTGGCATTTGGCTAACATCTCGACGATCGCAGGCATTAATTCGACAGTGTGAAAGTTGCGGCTGCGCCAGGTATGCTCAGCCAAAACCTGGACACCGTCATAAAGGGCGATGCCGATCCATTGAGTTGAGGTGTCGATTGCAACTAACATTTCAGGCTCCAAACAAAGCTTTCTGCAATTTGGTTAGCAGTTGTTCGTAGCGTTTGCCGTTGGGGGTGAAGACGAGATGACGCTGTTCAGGGTTGATCCAGCTCATTTCGATCCAAAGGTTTTCTTCGGGCAAACTGGCTTTCATTCGTTCAGCCCACTCCATTACTAAGATGCCATTCGTGAGAATATAATCGATCTCAAGAATAGCTGTGTCGAGCGGTTCGTCGGGGGAAAGGCGATAAGCATCTGAGTGATAGAGCGTGGTTCCATTGGGATGGCGATATTGATTAACGATTACGTATGTGGGGCTGCTTACCCTGTCTGCTGAGCCCCAGCCCTGGGTTATCCCGCGTACAAGGGTAGTTTTACCTGAGCCAAGATCGCCTTCGAGGCAGACGACATCACCGGTCTGGAGCAGGTTGCCTAAACGTATGCCCACGCGCAAGGTTTGCTCGGAGCTGTGACTGAAAAATTCGAAGGCATGAGGCTTTAAAATGGGCATCGTTTCGTATAACCGTCCGTTGTTTAAATTATACCTTAATGAAATCCTGCAAGAGCAGGTATAGGAAAATTTGTGAAAGATTCAGGATGCTTCCAAGGAGCATGAACAGCTGTAACAGACAAAATGAGCTTCCATTGTGTGAGAATTAACCGATAAAACAAGTTGTAACTATCGGAACCCCGAGTTCGATTGCAAAGTCAGAGTTGACGACGTTATTTTATGTGATTTTGATTGATTCTTACTTTAGATCGTGATCTCTTCGTGAGGGGTGACCATCTCCTCAAGAATCAGTTCCAGCCCCATGGTGTGGGCGCAGATGCCGTGAGCCTTGAAGTAGTTGCAGGTGCAATTCCATTCTCCGTTGTTATAGGTGATGGTGTGGTCGTTATTATCGCCTTTAAAATGAGCTTCAAAAGTGTTGAATTGAATTCGTTCGCGCTCTTCGGCGTAGCGTTTAGCCTTTTCGATCTTACCGATTAATCCACTGTCCATAGCGTCAGGCTCCGTTTCTTTTATTTAAACAAAAACACGCGCCATACATTAAAAGGCGAGTGTCATTTGTGATAACTCTGATCGGGCACGAAGTGTGCGTATCAAGCTAACTCCTGCATAGTGACTTAATTATAGGAGGTTTTGAACTTATCGTCAATTGAAATTGCAAGGTTGCAACCTGGA
>CAZMZQ010000070.1:0-3179 GCA_964570745.1 uncultured Anaerolineaceae bacterium | reverse complement strand
GTCAGAAAAAGCATCCCTATCCAAATCCTCAACCGCATTGATCCATTCATTTTCAAGAGCATCCTGCTCCTCATAAAATTCGCTCGGCAATATATGACCGATCGCCTGCCGATGAAAGGCTTCTCGTTGAAACCAGTATGCCTCTGCTGCCGGGTCACCATCTGCAAAAACCGGGGCGACAGGCACATTGCCATATAACCAGGGTTTGAAAAGCGAAATGCAGGGAGTGGAGCTTCCGGTCAGCCAGATTTTAATATCGTCGTCCAACTCAACAATCATGCTGGCAGTAGTGTGGTCTCCTACCAACCCGCCGGCATGCATGCATGCGCTGGCGACGCTTGCCTGTGCGAGCGGATGTCTTACATCCTCCCGATGGGAGCGCAGAGCTTTCATAAGATCCCTGGTGTTTTTTGCGGTTGAAAGGCAGGCTCCGGTTTGTGACAGCCGATTGGCAGAACCTGAAAAATGAGAGTAAAGGGGCTCAAAGTGTTTCTTCTTGAAATCAATTGTCTTGCCTCCGCTGTAGGCATCGCCCTCTGTACCGATTGTGAGCCGATTGGAGATACTCCCGCGGTCTACGCGTTTATAGACCCAGTTCCGCGCAGATGTTTCGAGGATGTAGAGATCCTTACGATCCATTATCAGGTAAGCATTGTCATAATAAAAATTGTGATCAAAACCGCAGTTCCCACCTTGACCGTATTCTTCAAGAAGGTTGATGATCACATCGCGGGCTTCCTGTGCGGTTGAGCCGCGCTCGAGCCCCAGGCGGAGCAGGTCCATACCCGTAAGTCCGGTTTTAGCATATTTACCTTTGGTGAAGACAGCCTCGTTGCCGATGCAGACACCGTGTTCATTTACCCCCATTTCTCCACCCCACATCCAGGTTGGACGGGAGAGGAGCAAAGCATGGGTGTGTTCTGCCTGGCTGATGCTGATATAAGTCGCTTTTAGAGTTGTGCTTTTAGCGTGATCAGCGGCGGGGAAAAACTGATTAACCTGGGGTTCGTTAGGTGAGCGGTCACTGTTTTTGGCAAAAAGTGCTTTTGAAGGGGTGACCAGACCAATTGTGTCGCACATAATTCTCCTTTTTGTAATAAGTATCTCGGTCAGCTAATAATCATTTGACTGGTCGTCTGAATGAAGGGTTTGTGCAAGCGCCTCCCATTCACTTAGCAGGTTTTCGAGACGCAGATTGACAACCCGATAAGCTTCGGTGATTTTGTGTAGTTTGTGTGGATCTACCGGTGGCGATGCAAGCTGGGTTTCGAAAGCAGCTTTCTCAGTTTCGACAGCATGAACTTTGGCTTCAACGGCTATCAGCTTTTTTTGAAGCTGCTGCCGCTGGTTGCGGCTGAGCGTTTTTTGGACTGGTTTTTCAGCCTTTTCCTCAGGTTTCTCAGAAACGATGACAACCTCGGTGATTTCCGGTTTATTACGATTGTTCAGAAATTCTTTATATTCAGAATAACTGCCTTTATACACCCTTAAATTTTCCTCGGCTGGGAGGAGCTCCCAAATCTGGGTTGCCAGGGCATCGATGAGATATCGGTCGTGCGACACCAGCAGGATCGTCCCCGGATAATCGGAAAGCACGTTTTGCAGC
This sequence comes from uncultured Anaerolineaceae bacterium, assembly GCA_964570745.1. Taxonomy (GTDB): domain Bacteria; phylum Chloroflexota; class Anaerolineae; order Anaerolineales; family Anaerolineaceae; genus Mesolinea. The sequence goes on along the minus strand of CAZMZQ010000070.1, from coordinate 1,573 downwards.
ACCTCCTGGGTGGGAAGGTCGAGATGGTTAGTGGGCTCGTCCAGCAGCAATAGGTTGGCATCGGAAAGAGCCAGCTTTGCCAACGCAAGTCGTCCGCGCTCGCCCCCGGAAAGCGTTGCAACCCGATCAAAAACTTGTTCGCCCTGGAAGCCATAACGTGCCAGGTAATTGCGTATCTCAGCTGGCAGCATATTAGGCGCGACGGTGTTGATCTCCTGGATCAGGTCATTGGTAGGATCGAGGTCTTCGTGTGCCTGGGCGAAATAACCCACTTTCAGGCTGGCACCGAGCTCTGTCCTGCCGCTGAAAGCCGGTATTTGCCCTAAAATTGTCTTCAGAAAAGTGGTTTTACCAGCGCCATTGGGGCCGATAAGAGCGACACATTCACCGCGTTCCAAAATGAGATCAGGGCTGGTGAAGAGAGGGCGACCCTCATCTTCGTAACCAACCTGAAGGTCATAGGTCCGTAAAACCAGGTCACCTGAGCGACCGATGGTCTTTAGGCGCAGGTGCATCGGGCGGGTGTGGTTTTTGGGAGCGGTGAGGCGGCTGTCCTGCAGCAAGCGTTCCAGCCGACGCTGGCGACCACGAGCCTGATTGTTGTTTTGGCTTCCCAGGTTTTTGCGGATGTAGTCTTCCTGTTTTTCGATGTATTCGGTCTGAGCTTCATATTCTGCCAGCCGGCGGGTGTAACGCTCCTGGCGTTGGTGCAGGTAGGCAGTGTAATTTCCGCGGTAAACCTCCAGTGAAGGAGTCATTTCCCAAATCACACGAGCAGTCTGATCGAGAAAATAGCGGTCATGCGAAACAATTACAACTGCTCCGCTCCAGTCGCGCAGATAGGCTTCCAGCCACTCCACGGCGTTGATATCAAGATGGTTACTGGGTTCGTCCAATAAAAGTATGTCGGGGTCTTCCAGCAGAATGCGAGCCAGGCGGGCGCGCGTGCGCTGACCTCCCGAAAGCTGCTGGAGTGGGCGCTGATAGTCAGACTCGTCAAAGCCCAACCCATTGAGTGTCTGCTGGATGCGGTTGTTATAGGTGTAACCGTCTTTCATGTCAAACTGGTGCTGCAGTCTGCCATAGCGAGTGAGGATTTCGGGATCACAGTCAGGGTCTTGCATCTGAACCTCAAGCCGACGCAGTTCGTCGCCCAGATCAATTAGCTCTTTGAAGGCAACCAGGCAGCTGCCCCACAAGGTGCCTTCAGTCCCGAGGACTGCTTCTTGCGGCAGATAGCCTACACGCAGCCCGCGGGAGCGAAAGAGTGAACCTTCGGTCGGTTCGTCTTCGCCAGCCAAAATGCGCAATAAGGTCGTTTTTCCAACCCCGTTGCTGCCAACAATGGCAATACGGGCATTGTGGGGAATGGAGATACTGATCCCATCAAAAATATCCACCGGTCCAAAAGAGCGACCTAAATTCTGCGCGGTTAGTAGTGACATAGCAGTGAAAGTATACCAGTGAGAACTAAGAATAAATCAAAACACTTGTTGTTCGAGCGGGGTTACGATCAGGAACAGTGCTCCTTCGAGGAAACCGTGCGCCCGATATGCTCGCTTTTACCTAAGGT
>CAZMZQ010000069.1:0-7797 GCA_964570745.1 uncultured Anaerolineaceae bacterium | reverse complement strand
AGAAGAGCCTGAATACCCAGCGTCAGCCCCATCGACAAATCGACAAAGAAAAGTAGCTTTTTGAAATTAATGGTTAATACTCCTTGCAGTAATGTATTTATCTTCATACTTGTTAAGATTCTACTTTAAATGCAAGCGATAAAAAAAACAAGGCGGTTCAAAGTTCTGTCTTGTTTTCACTTGGTCTTGATTAAGTGCACACAATCAACATCCTTGATGTCCTGAATTTTCAGAAGAGGTCAATGGTGAGAACAGAGCAAACATATTAATTAGAAAGTTAGTCATCAAACTTGCTCTTCAAGTTTGACAATTTGCAATTTTCCAACACGAAGTGTTTATCCTTTAGCTAACCTGGCATTCATCTCGGCAATTCCTCGGATTGAAAGTCTTTCTTTACCCTCAATATAGGTCTCTAATAGATCTTCAAGTGGGAAGGACCATTCGTTCGGAACCTCGCGGATAACACCTAAGACATTCCCAACCAAACCAGCATTACAGTCAACATCCAAACCTGCCTTTGCTAAAAGCGTCATTGCTTCAGTAAAATCGTTTCCTCCATACCATAATGCCAATAGGTCAGCCGCTAAATTGGGATATGCATGGATCCAGTTATATTGTTCAAAATGCTTGTCCAAAATTTTCCAGGCTTTTTTCGGGTTAGAATTCTTTCTCAGAACATCAAAGCAAAATTCTAACTTGGCAGCATATTCGCTTTTTATTGGGATGTAGCGAGCGCCTTCAACAACAATTTCACGGGGATCGTCCATCACAAAACCCAAAGAAGTAATTACTGCAGCATAAATTCCACCATAAACGCCATTACGTGAATGCGAAATGACGGAGTCAATATAAGCCAATCGTGCCGCTTCCATGGGGTTCCCAGGAGCTAACATGCCACAAACCATCGTTCGCATTTGAGCCCCAATCCAATCACAATATGGGTTTAAAAAGCTTCCTGATTCCGGTGGATAAATACCCAGATTCAAATTACGCAAAGCAACGCCTTCAGCAGAAACACCGTAAGGGAGTTTCTTAACCCATTCATCTCCCAAAACGTCAGATGTAATGTCTTTCCCCATTCTTTCAAATACATCCAGCAGCAATAATTCATAAACCACATCATCATTGGTCGTTTCTGGGGGAATAAGATAACCATTTACGTCACCATAAACTTCCTGAATGCGTTCTCCAGAATAACCTTCAATTGCCGTACCAAAAGATCCACCGGCAATTTGGCCAATCCAACCCTGGTAAATACGTTCAGAAAAACCTTCTTTCCAATTCGAAAGCGGGTGATATCCCACAGCAGCAGGCATTGCCTTTTTAACATCCTCCCATAATGTTGGATGTTCATACTTGTGATAAGGATGATCAGGGAGTTTTGGTGCCTCATACAGAGCCTTCATCACCCGGGCAGAAACAACACGCAGCTCTTCCATGCGGTCTTCAGTTTCAAGTTGAATCCCAAGTGGTAGCAGCACTTCCGCTTCACTGACATCATATCCCTGGTTTGCCCAATCCTGCACCATTCCAATAAAAAAACGATCAACAGCCAGGGATCCAGGCACTTTAATATTCCAATTCCATCGCAATAGCTCATCTCCACAAGGAGCTGCCTGGGCATGATCCCATTGAGCTGCTTCTATTCGGCGATCTACTGGCAGTGATGATTGACGAAACTCCCGTTCCAATTGCCATGCTCTTTTATTCATTAACAATCTCCTTTATCGATGGATTTCATTTCTAATCAGTCGTTAGAATGATTAACAAGCAAGCTCGGATAATTTCTGACTTATTCTCTCTGCAAGAGCAGCAAAATTGATGTTGTTAACTTTTTCAATTAATTCAATGTCCTCTTCAGGGATCTGATTGGTGCCATTCAAAGCACCACAAATCGCACCTGTCATTGCCGATATTGTGTCAGTATCGCCGCCAAGGTTGGCAGTAAAATACAGTGCATCTTTTATTCGACCCTGACAATAAACGACTGCCGCTAGGCTGGTTGGTACCGAATCGATGGTCTGAACTGAAGTTCCAAGGGCTGTATGTAAGATTTCTTCTCTCAGATCTTCGTCTTTGTTTTGATCAAAAAGTGAAAAGATCAAATCCAAACGTTTTTCAATGTGAGGATAGCCTAAATCGCGTCCAAACTTTCTTCCTGCGATTGCCGCCCTCCTCACCCAAAAAAGCATTTCATCAATGTCATCGCCAACATGCACTCCATATGAAACCGCAGCAGCAATTGCAGCAGCCCCAGATATTGCAACTGCTGAGTTGTGAGTTGGTGAACATGAAAGATGCACTTTCGACATGAATGTGTCAAATTCCCTCAAATCGAAGAATATACCAACTGGTGCGATGCGCATCGCACCGCCGTTAGTTTCGCCAAATAAGCAAATTTCTTCTAGCGAATAACCTTGGCGAACCAGTTCAACCGCCTTTTGCGTGCTTGTGCCAATCAATTTAGCATTTTTCTCATTGTTATCAACCCAGTTCATCAAACGATAGAGAAAGTGTTCGGGGATGATATCTCCCTCTTCAATTAATTGCTGGCAAAGAACCATGCTTATATGCGTATCATCTGTGATCTCGCCTTTAACGAGGTTGCTTGTGATGAGGTTTCCGGGCTGTCCTGGTAATAACTGCTCCACCCTTCCAACCTTCTTTATGCCACATTCCCGAGGCCACATTTCAACAGGCATGCCAAGACTGTCGCCATAGGCTAAGCCAACTAACGCGTCATAAATGTGCTTCACAAAACTCCATATTTGAAAGGAAAGCGCAGAATGATCGCCGCGATGAAGATGAACAGAATAAGAATCAGAACCATCTTGTCTGTTCGGCTGAAGGTCAAATCTTTCATCATAGTCATCTGTGATGTCGCGCCATAACCTCTATTAGTCATCGCAATTGCTAGATTATTCGCCATGAGGATTGAGTTGGTAATTAATGGGACCATAATCGGAATAAAACTTAACAACTGACCAAAAACACCTTTTTGGGAAACTGCTGCACCTCGGGATTTTTGAGCCTGGAAAATCAGGTCTTTCTTATGATTCATGGTCGGAATAAAGCTGAGCGCTGTTGTTATTAGGATTGAGAGCCAATAAGGGGCATTCAACTCACTCATCAGCAGCAAAATGTCGTCAATTGCTGTTGAGGAGATGAATATATAAGTTACAGAAATCATCAACATGATTCGCAGTAGGAAATTGATCCCCAAAATGAGCCCACCTAACGTAGCGGAAAGTCTGCCATTAGGAAGTATCTGAAAAAGGATCTTCTCAGAATAACTATCAGGCAATCCATAGGGCTTCGTTACAAGTGTGAAAAGCAATATAATGATAAAAACCGGCAGCATAGGCTTCAGCATCGACCAAAATCCTGATAGCGGTAACTCCCCCCAAAGCATCACAATGAATAAAAATAGAAGAAGACCCAGATTGAAGAATGGGTTATTGAAAAAGAACGCCAATACCACCATTATAGTGAAAAACAACACCTTCAGTCGAATATCGAGTAAGCTAATTCTTGATGTGCTCATGCGCGTTCCCCTTTAGCAATATTAATAATGCTCTCTGCGAGCAGGTTTCCGTCAAGATACACAGGCATGTTTAGTTCCTTACAAAGCCTTACTACTTGGGTTGTGGTAACACTAGCCTTCCGAAGGAGCTCAGTCTCAGCTAACACTTCTTCAGGTCTTCCTTCCAAAAGGATCTCTCCCTCATTCATTAGGACAACGTGATTAGCATAGCTGCTGACAACATCCATATCATGTGTGATCATAATAATTGTCGTTCCCTGTTCATTAAGCGTTTTCATCAATCCCATCATTACCTGGATGCCCTTCCAATCTTGTCCAGTGGTAGGCTCATCAACCACGAGGATCTTTGGTTTTAGTGCCAGGATAGACGCAACAGCAAGTTTCTGTCGTTCGCCCTTTCCCATCGAAAAAGGATGAACTTCTTTGAACTCCTGCAAATTGGTAAACTCCAAAACCTCTTCGATGCGTTGATCAATTTCAGATTGAGGCAACTTTGCCAGTTTAAGTCCATACAAGATTTCGTTATATACTGTAGTTGAGAATATCTGATGGTCAGGATTTTGAAAAACATACCCGATCGTAGAAGCTAACATCTCAGGTTTTTCGCCAGTCACATCTTTACCATCAATAAAAATCTTCCCTGATATGGGTGTTAGCAGTCCATTTAATTGTTTTGCTAATGTGGTCTTTCCGGCGCCATTCTGACCTATGATAGCCACAAAATCACCCTGATTGATTTCCAGATTCATGTTTTCGAAAATTGGTTTTTCTTCTGTGTAGCTGAATGAAAGGTTTTCAACTTTGATAAGGACATCTGTATCCCTGGGTTTTTTAGCTGGCGGTGTGGGAATAGGCTGATCTTTTATCAAGTTGCGAATCAATGTGACTGCCTCTTCAACATTAAGCGGTATCTCATCGCGGCTGATTAATCCAGCTTCCATCAATTGCCATCCGATAGCTGAGACTGCAATAGGTTTGATTCCATTACGGACAACCAGGTCGTAATCTTTAAAGAATTCCTGGGGTCTGCCCTCCCAGGTCAATCTGCCTTCCTGTAAAATCATTAAGTGTTCAGCTTTTTCGCAAATATCTTCGCTGGAATGCTCAACAACCAGCATTGTCATATCTGAGTTCTTTCGCAAACTATCGATCGTCGAGTAGATTTCCTCCCGACCAAGTGGATCCAGTTCGGAGGTAGGTTCATCAAGCAGCAGAATCTGTGGATTAAGTGCCAGAATGGAAGCAATTGTCAAACGCTGTTTTTCACCACCAGAAAGTGAGGTTGCCTCACGTTTTTCAAAACCTTTTAACCGGACTCGATCGAGAGACTCATTCACTCGCTGGATAATTTCATCTCGTGGCACGAGGTAGTTACGAGGACCAAACATCACATCTTCTTCAACTGTGCGACCAAGAATCTGTGACTCAGCGTCTTGCATTACCAAACCGACGTATTCGGTAATAGTTTGCACCCGGTATGGTTGGATAGACTGACCTTCCAGCTTAACGTCTCCGCTCTGGGTGCCTTCCATCATTTTTGGAATAACGCCATTCAGGCTCATTAACAAGGTCGATTTGCCTGCACCAGTCTCACCCATTATTACAGTGAAGGTACCTTTTCCAATATTGCAATTCACATTGTGCAATGAGGCTTTCGGAGCACCCGGGTAATGATAGGTCAGGTCTGAAACTTGAATGGCGTTCATATGAAAATCCTTTTTTACTTGAGCAAGGCGCTATTGCGCAGAGCATAATATGCGATTGCTGCAATAACCAGGTTGACCGCAGACGCAACCATCAGCGGCACGATCATTGACATGTAAAGAGCCTTGCCTCCGATAGGAAGAAGCAGCACCCCAAGCGCAAAACTATTCAATAACGAGCAAACCACGACGCCAATGACGAGCCATACAATGCCCTTGCGCCCGAGAAGATAAAACACCCAGGCAATTAAGCCCATGCCAACAGCAATACCGAGGTGAATCGGGATTGTTAGCGGGAAGCCGACTACGGCGCCAGAAATCAGGTGGCCAATGGCGATGACAATGCCACCAATGATGGGACCAAATGCTAAAGCCGAAAAATATCCCGGGGCTGAATCCAAACCAATTGAACCAATTGGGCTTGGAATTTTAATAAACGCGCCAACCGCACTCAGCGCGATGAAAATGGCCATAATAGCAATTTGCTTAGTAGTCCATTTTCCTTTCTTATAATCTGCTTGTTTGTCTTCTAATTTCATAATTAATCTCCTTTGGTAATTGATAAAATCCATTCTTCGAGTTGCCTGGCATCTGGACTGCTGCGTGCCCCTATTCCCAAACAGGTATAGGCAGCACTGGCATTCGCTGTGCGAAGCGCTTCGTCCAATGGTTGATTCCATTGTAAATATGCGACCATAAAGGCACCAACAAATGAGTCACCGGCACCTGTCGTGTCAACCGGATTTATTTTTACTGCTGAAACTTCAATAGTTTTGTCTTGCGAATCAATAGCAATGACTCCCTTCTGACCCTGTGTAACGATAATTATTCCTTTAAAAAACTTTCGTATTTCTGGCAATATCTGTACAGGATCGTCTGAGCTAAAAAGATCTCTTAGCCCTTCTCGCGATGGGGCAAATATGTCAATATGTGAGAGCGCGTTTAAAAGGTCGGTTTTTTGGATGCCAAACCCGGCATAGGTGCCAAGCCCTGTCTGCATGTTAAAAACAGTAGTTTTTCCAAGTTGTTTGGCATATTCAAGTGCAACAAACGGTGCCACGTTGGGAAAACAATCCGTATATAAAATGTCGCATTGTTCAATAAATTTCAGATTGACTTCTTCAGTGGTCAAGGTGCCAAAGCTATCACCGAAATTGAGCAGGATAAATTTTTGCCCATCTTTTCCCACCACGACATTTGTATGCAAAGATGTTCCACCCGGTTTTATTTTCATTCCAGAAACATCAACAGATTCAGCCTTCAAGCTTGTTAAGATGTCTTTCCCGATGGGGTCATCTCCGAGCTTGGCAATATATGAAGCCTCAGCGCCAAGACGAGCTGTTTGCACAATTACATTGGTGCCACTTCCACCCGGTAGATAACTGACCTTGGAGATCACTCCAAAGCTGTCTGCTACAGGCAATTTGTCAACTTCCATCAACACATCCATGGCAACGGTGCCTAAACCAAGAATTTTCATAAATGTTCCTCCTTTACTTTGCTCTCAAAGTTATGGTGTGACGATATCGATCAGCTCGCAAATAAATAATACTGTATTCGATTGGTCGGTTCCTTTTGTCAAAAGCTGTTCGCTCTACTACGAGCAAAGGGTCTCCTTTACGAATTGAAAGAAGCTTTGCCAGGTTGGTATTGGCACTAATAGCGCTGAATGTATCTTCAGTAACGGCAATCTTGATCATAAAATCTTTTTCGAGCACCTCATAAAGGGAAACTCGTGTCCGAAAAATTTGAGGATCGTGTTGTGTCAACAGGTCAGAAGGCAGATAAGAAGTATTGCTGGAAATGGGGATATCATCCGCTGTTCGCAAACGTGATATCTTAACCAATTCTCCCTTGTATTCCAACGCTTTTTGTAGATCTGGGGTGGCGACCACCCGGTCAATTTCCAGGATATGTGTTCCAGGTTTTATTCCTTTGTTCCGCATGACCTGCGTGAAACTCATCAATTCCTCGGGTGTAGACATAAGGCGACTTGGCATTACTTTGGTGCCAACACCTTTTATTATTATCAGGTATCCAGCATTGACCAGTTCAGAGATAGCTCTCCGTACAGTCGTGCGGCTCATTTTATATATTTCTTGGAGTTCCAGCTCACTGGGAATGAATGTGTCACTAGGATAATGACCATTTTCGATTTTCTTTTGTATATCTTGAATAATCTGTATATAAAGTGGATCGCTTAACATAAAACCTCATAATGGGTGATCATTAATCCTCTGAGGTTAACTATTAACGAGATATCGATTTCTGTCAATGTTAAACCTAAAAAAAAGCACCTCCTTGTAGGGACGTCATGACCTCATCATCACCACATAAACACCATCCCAAATTTGAAAAATAGAATTATCTTATCAATTATGAAGTTTTGGTTATTTTGGTTTATTTCTCTGCAAATTAATTAGGATTCACAATCTTGTTTTGTGATTTTTTTTCAACCTTCAAAAAACGCGATTAATTCAAAAAGAGACTGGCTAGTTAGCCAGCCCCTTTCGAGTAGTAAATATGAGAATGTATTAGCTCATCGTCAGT
>CAZMZQ010000068.1:0-7823 GCA_964570745.1 uncultured Anaerolineaceae bacterium | reverse complement strand
CCAATTGCTGAATCAAGCTTTGGGCTTGTTATAAAACTTGGTTGATATTTTGATTCAGGCTGGCATTCTGCCAGCCTGTTTTTGTTTTAATTACATGATGGGCAGACACTGCAAACTGGATTCCGTCCAGGCAATGTCGATAGTGCTGCCAATAGGAATGGTCTTGGAGGAGTGGGCTTGTAAGAGGGTTTGCCCAACCAGTAATTCCAGGCGGTAGTATTCACCCTGGAAGACACTGTCTTTAACCTCTGCGCGTAGGTTATTCGGCATATCAGCTGTCTTTTCATCTAGAACTGCATCATGAGGACGCAGGAGCAGCATACACTGCGGGCCGACCTCCAGGCCAGATGATGGTACTTTAAATTGCCCCAGATCGGTCTCGACCCTATCCGAACCGACGAATCTGCCAGGAACCAGGTTGCCGAGCCCTAAAAATGAAGCGACCCAGGCGTTGGTTGGTTGAGTAAACACTGTTTCAGGTGAACCTTCCTGCACCAGGCTTCCATCATACAGCAACAGCAGCCGGTCAGCCAGTGTAACGGCTTCTTCCCGGTCGTGGGTCACATAGATAACAGCTTTCTTACTATCGTGAAGACGTTTGCGCAGGTCCTTCAGCATTTCGGTGCGCAGGTTATGATCCAGCGCGCCCAAAGGTTCGTCCAGCATCAACAATAAAGGATCAGGCACAAGGGCACGCGCAAGGGCAACACGCTGCTGTTCTCCCCCGGAAAGCTCCGTCACTGACCGACCGGCAAAATCGGACATATGAATGCTTTCAAGTGCTTTTTTGACAAGAGCATCAATCTCAACCCGGGAACGCCCAATCATTCTCAGCCCGAAGGCGATGTTTTCAGCAACGCTGCGGTGTGGGAAGAGGGCGTAATCCTGAAACATTAATCCAAAGCCGCGTTCGTAAGCGGGCTTGTTAGTGTAATCTGTATCATCCCAAAAGATCTTGCCTGATTTTGGCTCTTCCAACCCGGCTATAATGCGCAGCATAGTGCTCTTCCCGCTGCCTGAAGAACCCAATAGGCAGACCAGCTCACCTTCCTGCACTTGAAACGAGATCCCTCTGAGCAGGGGTTTCCCATCGTAATCTTTGAATATTTCTTCAACACGTAACATCAGAACAACTCCTCACCGGGAAGGCGGATTTTTTCAATCAGCAGGCTGCCAGATGCGCTGGTTATTAGTAGAAGGGTAGACATTGCCAATGCCTGCCCATAGTTGAGAGCACCGGGCTGGGAAATGTAACGGTAAATCAAGACCGGGATGGTCGGTGTCTGCGGGCTGCTCAAAAAACTTGAGGCACCAAACTCACCTAACGAGATGGTGAACGAAAAAGCCAGGCTGGCGATAATTGCTCGCAGCAGGATAGGTAAGTCAACCTCCCGGAAAACTCTCCACGGCTTTGCGCCCATCACGAGGGCGGCTTCTCTCAATGAACTCGGGATGCTCCTGATTGCTGGCATCAGCGTGCGTATGGCGAACGGTAGTGCGATCAGCGAGTGAGCAATGGGGATCATAATTGGAAAAGCTCCACTGGTCCAGGGAGCTTTGTTAAAAGTGATCAAAAAACCGAGACCGAGGATAACAGCGCTTGCTCCGAGGGGCAGCATGAACAAAGGTTCGAGCCAGCGGATTAACTTTCCAGATGATGCCAATGCGTATGCGGCTATGAGACCCATTGCAGTTGCGATTAACATGGTGAGAACCGAAAACACCAGCGAATTGCGGACTGCCGCGAGTGGATTGGCATAAAAAACTGAGCCAGAACGGTTTTGGAACAACTCGGTGTAATAGCGAAATGTGAGTCCGGTCTCGACTTCCCCCCTCTCTCCACGAGCAGCATCGAAAGTGACTAAAGAGCGTGAAACCAGGCTAAGGATTGGTGTGACAAACAGGATCAACACGAATAAACTAAGCAGAACCACGTAAAGCTTCTGCAGTTTTGTTTTGGGTTTTATCAGCGATTTGCGTTCACTGCCGAGGGCAGCTTTGCCATAACGGGGATTATTAACCCGGTTTTGGAGCAGCGTGATAATCAGGGTGAATGCAAGCTGAACCACAGAAAGTAAGCCAGCCACGGGAAGATTGAGGCGGTTCATTGCCTGGTTATATATTTCAACTTCAAGGGTGGCGTATTGTGGTCCACCCAACATCAACACCACCCCAAAACTGGTAAAGTCGAACAGGAAAACCAGTAAGGTTGCTCCGAGGATCGAAGGCATCATAAGAGGCAAGGACACTTCTTTGAAAGCACGCCGTGGGTTGGCACCCAGAACGCTGGCTGCTTCGTCATAATGAGGATTGAGGCGGGTAAGACTGCTGCCGACCATACGGATAACAATTGAGGTGTTATAAAAAACATGAGCCAGCAAAATCGCAGAGAAACTGTTCAAAAGGTTGATGGGTGCACTGGAGAGATTGAAAAGACGCATCAGAATCACATTTAACCAACCTCTGGGTCCTATCAGCGTATTAAACGCTGTGGCAACGACTACCGTCGGCAAAATAAAGGGCAGCAGGCTTAGGGTGCGTAACCCCTTGCGACCCGGAAAATCGAACCTGGCAAAAAGGTATGCAGTGGGCAGTCCAATCAGAAGGGTTAATAGTGTTGATAAAAACGCTTGCCAAAGAGTGAAACCGAGCGGTTGGGTAACCTGATCCCAGCTGAAGAATTGCCAGCCCTGGTTGAACCGCTCAGAAAAAACCTGCCTGAAAATCCCCAACAGCGGTTGGTAAAAGAAAAACGACAGAAAGGCGAGCGGTATCAACCACAACAGCCAGGTGCGAGACCCTGAACGGTTCATCATGGATTACTTCAGCATCAAATTCGCCCACTCATTTATCCAGGTATCACGATAAGCAGCGATCAGGGCAGAGTTGAGCGAGCCAACAGCTTCAGGGAGCTGACTGGCGGTTATAAAGTCTTCCGGCAATTCGGCAGCAGGCAAAACTGGGAAAACGAACATCTGCATGGGCATATCTTCCTGGAATTCTTTGGTCAGCAAGAAGTCGATAAACTTTTCAGCCAGATCGCGGTTGGGCGTGTTGTTGAGGATACCGGCAAATTCCACCTGCCGCCAACACATTCCTGGAGCAACCAGGGAGGCGGTCGGAGATTCGCTCAGCGTAGTTTCTGCATAGATAAGTTCGGCTGCCGGGCTGGAGGCATAAGAAACCACCATCGGTTGAGGGCCCTTGCCTGAAGAACCGGAGAAGTTATTGTAATAAGCTGTCTCCCAGTCAGATACGATGGCAACCTGGTTGACTTTCATCGTTTGCCACCAATCCAGCCAGGCGTCTTCGCCAAACTCGGCAATCGTAGCAAGCATAAAAGCCAATCCAGGCGAACTGGTTGCAGGGTTTTCAACTACCAACAAACCTTCATATTCCGGCTTGGTCAGGTCTTGCAGCGAGCCGGGCAGCGCGATACCTCTTTCGGAAAAGTATGCTCTGTCATAATTGATGCAGACATCTCCAAAATCGATGGGAACGACAAAAAACTCAGGATCAAGCTTAAACTCATCCGGTATGTTTTCTAACCCTTCTGGTTGATAGGGTTCAAACAAATTCTGCTCCAGAGCACGGGATAGGAAAGTATTATCCAGACCATAGAAGACATCTGCTTCCGGAGTTTTGCTATTGACCGAAGTAAGAATAAGCCGGTTTAAAGCAGAACCAGTGTCGCCGCCCTGGATAAAGACAAGTCGGACGTTGTTTTCTTCTTCAAACCGACTTACGAGTTCTGCGGAAACGGAAAAACTGTCATGTGTAATGATAGTCAGGGTCCGAACTTCGTTTGCGGTTGGTTGGCAGGCGGAAACCAGCAGAACCAGAACAAACAAAATGAAGAATAGTTTTTTAATCATTAAGGGTGCCTTTCTTGAGATAATAAAGATATGTGGAACAGTAATAATTGTCCCTGCTGCAGGCTAACGGAAGCCTGATTAGCGAGGCAGACATTGCTCAACCCACGGGTTTCATATGGCAGCAGTGTTTCGTAGGTTAGAGGGTAAGCCAGACCGACCGTGTTCACACCCAGTGCTGGCTTGCCCCAGGGAAATAACGAGATAATATCGCCAGGGCTGGTGTCAAGAGTGATCTCATTATCAACCATGAAAACCCTGGTTTTCTCTCCCTGGATTGAAACCTCGTAACCCTGCAGGGAAGGATGAAAGAGCAGTGCGATATTGCTAAAAGTATGGTCGAGCCGTCCGCCGGTAGCACAAGCTATGGTGAACTTTCCGAAGTTTCTTTTCTTAGCTTCACGAAGGGCGAGTTCAAGGTCAGATTCGTCTTTTTCAGGTTTGAAACGTAAGATCTCAACATGTTGATCCTGGCAAGTCTTGAGTTCATCTTCGGTAATCGAATCGAGATCCCCAATGAGCAAATCAGGAAACAGTCTCAGTGACAATAAATGATGTAATCCCCCATCTACTGCGATGACGAAGTCGTGATTACAAACAAGCTGGTCCAGGTTGGACTGGGCTTCACCATTAGCAACTATCAGAACACTTTTTGTTGTTTTCATCAAAAAACCCTCCGTGGGGAGGGTTGCTGGAACATTTTATCTGCATCCCTCCGCCGGCATGATCCGGATCAGGTATTGCGGGTCGGACGATGTGTCCCTCTCAGCCTTGCAGCTCCCCGTGAATTTGTCTATAGAATAGTACCATATCCAGCACATGAATTACAATAATTTACATAGGGTAGTTTCGACAAAAAGGAGTTCGATGATCACCAAAGAGGACTTTAAGATCTTGTTTGAGACCTGGCAGTGGATTATGGCAGTGCAGACTGATGGGCTTGGCCATGAGGATCTGCTTCTCCAACCCCAGCCGGGAGGTAACTGCATGCTGTGGGTGTTGGGACATATGGTTGAAAGCATGAAAGACCTGCAGGGCGAGCTGGGTGGGTCCAAACCAGAGGGTTTTGAACTTTATGAACGATTTGCGCGGTCAAGTGAACCGGTGCTCGAAAGCGAACCCGATTTGCCTGATTTGGTGAAGATAAAGCAGGATTATGCCGCACTCAGCCAACTTGCTTTACAAACGTTGGAAAATCAAGACGACCTCTATTTCGGAGAACCAGGTTGGAAAGGAACAAAAGGGGCAACAGTTTTGTTCCTGGCTTTTCATATGTCTTACCATGCAGGACAGCTGGAATATTTACGTAACCTGGCAGGGAGAACCGAAAAGGTGATTTGAAAAACAGGGAGCCCTTCGGTCAGAATATGTGCTCTGTCAGGAGCCCGGAACAATCCAAGCTGACATCAGTAAAATTGTGATAAAATTAAGGTTCTGTCAAGACCTTACTGGTGAGATTGTAAAAAAGTATTGACTTATCAATTGAAGTGCTATATACTAAAAAATTGCGCTTAAAAAAGTACTGAATGCGTGGATCGCAGGTTGCACCACGCTTTTATCACGTTAGGAGACATGAATGACTGACCTGATGACACCCAAAAACTATGCACGTATCCCTGTCGGGCTCGAGTTGCCGCAATTGATCCAGGTTCAGCTGGATTCCTTCCAACGACTGAAGTCTGAAGGATTGGGTAGTTTATTCAACGAAATTTCTCCCATTATTTCTTATGGTGGTGACCTGAGATTGCATTTCCCCAGTGATACCCCAATGTCCAAAGAATTTGATTTACAATACCGCTTCGAAGAACCAAAAAACACGATTGAGGAATGTCTCGAACGCGATCTGACTTATGCATGCCCCTTATATGTTTCTGTCCTTCTGGATGGAGCTGAGAGCAGCGATAAAATCAAGCACGACCTTTTCCTGGGCGACTTTCCCGAGATGACTCCCAAAGGCACCTTCATTATTAATGGTACCGAACGAGTTGTCGTTTCCCAGCTCATCCGCTCTCCAGGTGTCTATTTTGAAGCTGAACTTGACCGTGCAACCGGTCGAATGATGTCGACTGCAAAATTGATCCCAGACCGCGGTGCCTGGATGGAATTTGAAACCCGTAAGAACGATTTTATTATTCTGAAATTCAACCGCAAGCGGACCGTGCCGATCACGGTATTTCTTCGCGCTCTGGCAGCTGTGGATGATGGATTGGATGATAATCCGCTTAAGACCGGTTCTGACGAAGAGATTATGGCGCTCTTTAGCGATGTAGATACAAATGAAGAACATCTTTTTATTGAGTCTTCCTTTGAGCAAGAGCCGGATTATGATCTGAGTGTTTACACAAAATCAGAAGCGGCTTTAATAGAGTTTTACAAACGATTGCGCCCCGGTGAACCTCCCCAATTGGATAACGCCCGTGCATATGTGATTGAGCAAATCTTCGACCCCCGACATTATGATCTGGAAAAAGTGGGGCGTTACAAGCTGAATCAAAAATTGGACCTGGAAGACCTTGTTCCCATGACTCACAGGATGATCACCAAGCACGATATCATCCGTTTGATCCGACGCATGATCCAAATTAACAATGGAGTTGTACCTCCAGATGATATTGATCACCTTGGTAATCGCCGTGTCAAGACGGTTGGTGAACTTATCCAGAATAAGATCCGGATCGGTTTACGCCGTATGGAGCGTGTAATTAAAGAACGTATGTCCATTCGTGATCAGGGCACTTCTGTTTCTCCTGTGAGCCTGGTTAACATCCGCCCCCTGGTTGCTTCGCTGCGTGAGTTTTTTGGCTCAAGTCAGCTCTCCCAGTTTATGGAAGAAACCAACCCACTTTCTGAACTGCGCCACAAACGTACAGTTTCTGCCTTGGGTCCTGGTGGTCTGCGCCGTGAGCGTGCCGGATTTGAGGTGCGTGACGTTCACTTCTCGCATTATGGCCGTATCTGCCCAATTGAAACTCCTGAAGGTCCAAACATTGGTCTGATTGGTCGGCTGGCGAGCTTTGCCTCTGTCAACGAATACGGCTTTATCGAAACACCATATCGCCGGGTTTACCGTTCGATGAAGGGCGATGATCCCAATCTGGTCAATCATTTGCTGCGTCAAAACATTGTTGATCCAAAAACAGGCGAGATCGTTTACGAAACCGAAACCCGTGTTACCAAAGAAATGGCTAAGAAAATCAAATCCTTTGGCATTGATGACGTTTTGGTGCGCCCATTTGTTAGTGACGAATACGTGTACCTCAGTGCAGATGCTGAAGATAAGTTTGTGATTGCCCAGGCAAACGCGCCGGTCAATGAATATAACGAATTTGTTCGTCGAAACAGCTGCCGGTTCCACAACCAGTTTGCTATTTATGATTATGAATACATCGATTATATCGATGTCGCCCCCAACCAGGTTGTTGGTATTTCAGCAGCATTGATCCCCTTCCTTGAACACGATGACGCCAGCCGTGCCCTGATGGGCTCAAACATGCAGACCCAGGCAGTGCCCTTGCTGCGCCCGGAAGTGCCAATGGTTTCAACTGGTATGGAAGAAGTAGCTGTGGCAGATTCTGGTCAGGTTGTGATTGCAGAAGAAGACGGAGAAGTTTTAACTGTTACTGGTGACTCTCTGAGGATTAAACTGGCTGATGGCAGCCTGAAGACACACAACTTACGCAAGTACCAACGCTCCAACCAGAGCACTTGTATCGACCAACGGCCGGCAGTTGTTCAGGGTCAGCTGATACATAAGGGCGACGTAATTGTCGACTCTTCTTCAACCCAGGATGGTAAGCTGGCATTGGGTCAAAACGTCCTGATCGCTTTCCTGCCCTGGGAAGGTTTTAACTTTGAAGATGCAATTCTTATCTCCGAACGCCTGGTTGAAGACGACCGCTACACAAGCATCCACATCGAAAAATATGAAGTGGAAGCGCGTGACACAAAACT
>CAZMZQ010000067.1:0-8080 GCA_964570745.1 uncultured Anaerolineaceae bacterium | reverse complement strand
ACCAAGCACAGCAATGCATACATGGTCAACAGCGGCAGCAAACACCTGACCCTGGACCAGAAATGATGGCATAATTTCCGCCACTTCTGATGTGAATATTCATATCAGAATTAACAGCAACCCTCTTTGGATATACCTCACCTATCCCAGATAGATAACTTCAAACCACACTCCAGAATAACTCACCAAACGGAACGGTAGGGGGATGGTTGGAAGAGGACAGGGACGGGTAAGACTTAGTTTGCTTTTAGGAAAGTATTAAAATCGGGATCCATTTTATCGAAAAGGTGGATTAAATGGGCCAAAATGTAACCATTTTCTTCAGGGGGGAAGTAGGCAATTTCGCTTCTTATCCTTTCAGCGGTCTCCTTGGCAACCTCAAAATGCCGCTCGAGGGTCAGACTCTCGCAGATCTCCGAGGCCATCGGGTTGATGTTTTCACCTTTGCCCAAACGGTTTAACAGCATGGCAAAATGCGTTACAAACGGGGCTGAATTTTCTTCATCCAGGACGATCTTAAACTGGTCGTCAAAGAAGCGGATCAAGTTTCGAACAGCTCCTTCTTCTTCTTTGCCAAGGATGCCATGCTGGCACATCAGCTCGATCCTCTGTATCAAGGCACCGGATGCAGAATCTTTTCCCGGTTCGATTATGTCTTCCAGGAAGCTTTCGCCATTTTCAGTGGTTGAGACACCAAAAAAAGAAGCGGCTGTCGCTGCCACATCAGACAGTGTCGCTCTTGTGCCAATCTCAATCCCATCCAAAACCGAACCAGCCAACAACAATGGCACCATCTCGCGTGTATGGTGGGTATGCCCGATACACGGGTCGTTTCCATGATCAGCCATCACGATGAGAATATCGTCTTCACCTATGGTTTCAAGCAGCTTACCAAGATATCGGTCAGCTATTGTTAATACCTCGATATATGCTTCCGGGTTCTCGCGGTGACCTGTCAGATCCGTTTCCTGCACATTGGCGCAAATGAATGCTAGATCATGTTTTTGGAC
Organism: uncultured Anaerolineaceae bacterium; assembly: GCA_964570745.1. Classification (GTDB taxonomy): domain Bacteria; phylum Chloroflexota; class Anaerolineae; order Anaerolineales; family Anaerolineaceae; genus Mesolinea. The sequence continues at coordinate 7,070 of CAZMZQ010000067.1, read as the reverse complement.
TTGGTCGATCAAAATTTTCATTACTTCCTCGGTGGGGACCATGGGGAAACTGTTTGATGCGACCGGATTCAAAACGATGTCCGCTACTTTTCCGATCAGGACCGTTGGGATGCCGCTTTTGTGCAATATACCGGGGATTTGAACATCCGGGTCTACCTGATAGCCTATATGCACGGCTTGATAATCTTTCAGATAAACGCCCGATTTTGGGGCATTAATTCCAATAAACCCATTTTCCTTCTCTTCGACAGCTGCCAGGATTTTCTCAATAGTGACATCGGAGCCACCGAACACGATCACCCTGGAAACAGGCACGATGCTTCGAACGATCTTACCAACCGCGATCACTTCTTCGAAAGAAACGAAATCCAAGGCTGAGGTTACGTTGACCGCCAGTCCAGGATCTGTTTCAATGTTGTCTGCCACGGTCATAACGTTATCCACAATCAAAAATCTGCCAGAATTATCGCCTGTAACGATTCTGACCTCATGCCCGGCTTCTTCAAGCGCATTCTTAATCTCATTCACGTACAGCGACATGGAGGCAGCGGTAGATTTACGGGGAAGCGTACCCATAATCTCCTGGTGCCCCCAAAAAGTGTCTGCCCCAAAATGTTTCAGTTCTGACCTGCCAAAGGTTGCCCGGGGAGAAAATTTCATTTTAGCGGATTCAAACCCAGCGGCATTCATCAACCCAAGTCTCTCCAGGTTTGGCAGTTTCAACGAAGGCTGGCTTTTAATCAGATGCTTAAGGGTATTCGCACCCATATCACCAGGTCTGACTGTTTCCACATCTGACTGAAAACCGATGCCAAAACCATCCAATACGAGAACAATAAAATTCGCCATTTTCTAATTAACCTTTTCCCCGAGCGAGGTATAAAGTGAATTCAAAACCGGCTTGCCTGTCGAGAGCCCTTCAACAAGACCAACCCTGCTTCGTGTGACAAAGAGCTGGGTCCTGAATGCCATAATAACTGGATCAAAGATCTCACATGGCTCGGCGAGCTCCAGGTAATAATCAATATTTTCGGCGTTGGGTGGGTTTACTCCCAATCTTTTTGCTGAATCCAGGCTTTTTCCTACCAGGGCTTCCGCCAGGTGCCCCCGGCGATAATATCCCCCTCCGTAACAAAAAGCATGTCGGTCATAGTTGTGTGAGATTTCACTGACATAAACAATTGCCGGTTGTTCATCATGAACATTTTCGAGGGCGTGATAAGGTGTTGTACCGGAGAGGGCGTGACCGGGTTCGACATGAGTTGCTCCTTCAGCAACCGCAAGGTCAAGCGATGCCAGGCAATTGGCAGACGCCATATTCAGTTGATCAATCTGACAACCAAGTTGTCGTAATATCTCTGCTGCCATTCGGACAGATTTTGTGTTTGCTGTCGCCTCAATCTGCCTGGTGTTATCGTCGTACAAAAAACATGGGAACGAGCAAACGCCATTGATGCGAACATTGGGCAGATCCAGGATTTTCAAAGCCAATTTCTCTAAATCCTCAAGTTGGAACCCCCCTTGCTGTCCGTCGTATGTGGCATTGTCTTTCCCCGAGACTTTTAACATTATGTCCTGTCTGAAACCCAGCTTCCCGGCAGCCTGGGAGATAGCCCGCGCATTTTCATAACTGAAAACCGTCACAATTTCTGGTTGAGCCGGGAGGACCATCTCGATGACATGATGCGGTAACTGCACCAAATGACCGACATTCCCCAGTTTTATTCCGTGTTTCAGGTAAGTCATGGTTTCAAAAAAGTCTACACAGACGGCTCCGTCAAATCCAATTTTTGCCAACCGGCGGGCAATTTCAGGGTTGCGCCCAAGTTGTTTGAGCATGAAATAACTGTGCAGCCCCTTTGCTTTTGCGGCTTCTACGAACAATTGAGCATTGTTCAGGATAGCATCCAGGTCAATCAAATAAGTATCCGGCATGATCAGGCCATCATTAAGAGCCTGAAAAGCATACTCAATTAGGGCACTGTTTTGCTCAATTGTTTTTCGTAAAAACATGCTATTTCCTCAACTCAACTGATTGACAGCGCTGCTTAATATTCTGATGACGGTATCAGCCCCTGACCGCATAGGATTGATACGAATCATACGTTTTTCAAGAGTTGGATCAAATTCCCTGAACGTCCCGCTAATTCGATAGATCATTGGAACAATTTCATAAATCGATTCTGAACCAACAGGATGGGCTGCTGCACCAAGTTTTGGGGTGATTTCGAGGATTTGTGAGGCGATTTCCTTTTCAAACTCGACAAGAATAACTTTGCTCTGTGCGTTGGCAAGAAAAGACCGCCTTACCAATGGCACTTCGCCGTTATTCAGTCGATTCACTATCTCTTCACCAACCTGCGCCTGAATCGCCAGGGCCACTGGTGCATAAACCATCCCCCGTAATACAGCCATTGCTTCAGGTCCCTGAACCTGGCTGCCGCCGGAATATTGCCATTTGTGGATTTTTTCAATCAGGTCTTTTCTACCCAGAACAAGACCGACACCCTCAGGACCCAAAGTCTTGAAGCATGAAAAAGTCGATAAATCTGCGCCAGCCTGCGTGCCTATCATTGGCACTTTGAGGACAGCGTAATTATCATCAGTAATTATCGGGACTTCTGGTAAGACGTCTTTTATCGTTTTAATCACGGTGACAAAATCATAGCTGTCGTCGATTTTTTGCCTGGTATGCTGGACCAGAACGGCGTCAGGCTTCTTTTCCATTGTCAACAATTTGGATCTCAGCACTTCAATCTCGTTGAAGTCAGCCTCTTCGGTCTCAATTCCCATGCTTTCGATCGTTACTTTTGTCGTCGGGTAAATCGGAGCTTTGTGGACCAGCAGCCGGCTGCCCGGTTTTAACACGCTCATTAAAGCCCAGCGCAGCGCCCCGGTTCCAGACCCTCGCACAAGAATGCAAGCCTCTGCAGAGAAGAAATCTGCCAATGCACCTTCAACTTTCAGTGTACAGACTGGTTTGTTTTCTCCTGCAACCACCCCCAGATCCCCAGTAGAAAGGATCTCTGTTCCCGAAAAGTGAGAAGTGATCGAATCGATCAACTGAAATTGGAGTTTTGTGGCTTGCTCCAGGCTGATGGACTGAAGAGGGAAGTTCTTAATGCGATCCATCTGATGCTCACTTTCCATAAATTCGTTCAGGGTTTTCACTCATAATCTTGTTCAGCCATTCCTGCCGGCAGCCTGCTTCGGTCAGTTTTGGCAGAAAAACATCGATCAGATAGGCATATCCCAGCCCGCCATTTTTACTCAGATGCGACTTGCGGGTGATATCCACCGAGAGCACAATCTGGTCAGAATAACCGGATTGCAGCAGCCTGGTCAGCAGCTCTACGCGATCCGAATCTGGCAGATAGTTTTCCTTCCCGATGGTATCAAAGGCGATGTTTACTCCCTGGTCAACCAGTGAAAGCATATATTCATAGTTCCCGGAAAGATCGATATGGCTCAATACCACCCGGTCTAATGGAACTGCTTGCTTCTTAAAAACTTCAAGCTGTTCAAGTCCAAGATTGCCAAGCGTGCAGTGGGTGCAGATTGCTGCGCCGGTTTCGTGATGAGCAAAACATGCTGCATTGAAAATTTTCAATTCTTCTTCTTTGATCTGCTCCAGTCCGGTTCCAATTTCTCCGATATGATTTGCCCTGATGTCCGTATCCTCTATTCCTACGGTCAGTTCCCTGATCATCAGGTCTGCCATTTCCTTTTCCGTTAATAAATACGCTTCTTCTGGCAAAAATGGAGCTTTGTAATAACCGGTTGAATGCAGCACTTTGAGCTTTGTTTTTTGCGCAACGGAATCAGAATAGAGTGGGTTTCTGCCCATACCCCGGGCAGTCTGGTCGACTATCGTACTCACACCTTTGTCGTAAAGTGTGCCAAATTCTTCAACAGCCTGGTCAAAAATGTCCAGCCTTGCATCCTGGTCGTTTTTCAGACCAGCCAGGTCAATGGTGACGTGTTCGTGTGCATAATAGTAGTTTTTCATTGAACCTCTTAAAAATCTGGATACCGTTTTCCTTCGATAACCTCATTTTGTTGTTTCAGGACAAATCCGACGTCCACAAATTCTGTCAGAACAGATTTAAGCACCGGATTGGAATTTGAGATGACCATAACTGCCGAAGTCTCATCGCTTGCTTCAGAATAGTCAAAAACTTTATAGTTGGCATCACTTTGATGTTCCATGAGGTTGTCAATGTTCCAAACAGCGATGTCGATGGCATTTTCGTCAATCATCTTCATAATCTGATTGTAGTTTAAATCGACAAACTGAACGTCGTGGTTCCCAACGGCTTTTTTTGTTAGCTCCACATGGTCAATAGAACTGCGGTCAATCCCGACCCGCATTCCATCCTGAATCCCATGCATATTATGTTCGCGGAAAAAGAGACTTTGACCGCCCAGGTAGCTTTTCCTGCCAAAATCTTTTACTATTTCAATTTTTGCGCCCCCGTTGATAGCCGTCAGTGCCGACAGCCTTGACGTGATTCCAAAATCATAACGATGATTTTCAACTGATTGAATTCGCCTTGCTGAGCCGCGCATATAAACAATATCCACTGCAAGCTCCCGGTTTGGGCGCGAAAAGGTGTGAAGCAATCCAGTTACAAAACCCTCATATTTTTTTGTATATGGGATGGGCATAATTCCACAAATATATGAAGTTCCAAGGCATTTTAATAAAACATCGGTCTTTTTCTCAATTAGAAAGGTGCCTTGGTGACCTCTCTTTTTGAGGGAGATCGCCTGAATTTCCTCCAGGCTTTGCATCGCGTTTTGAAGGGTCCCCCGTGAAAATTCGCTTCGTTCCACCAACTCAGAGAAAGTGGGCAATCGGCTGCCAGGATTAAGCTTAAGCAGTTCGCTGGCAAGCAAGGAAATAGCCTTCCCCGACTTTTTCAGCATTAATCCTTGCACTTCCAGATCTTGTGAAGTCATTGTCATGGTCTGACACCTCATTAACCTCACATCAGGTCAATTGACCTGATGTGAGGTAGTAAGTCGATTAAAGATTAAGGTGCAGCAATTGGGAAAAGCCCAATCAGGTGCAAAATGTTAACGATAATCCCTAACAGGATGGCGCCAAGAGGTCCGATTGCCATGGTGGGTACTGGTTTCTTGGAAGTTTGATTGAGGAAATAAAGACCAAAAATCCAGATATAACCGATCGTGGGGGCAATTGCGTTGGCAGCCAGAGCTCCGCCGATCAGAAGAGCCAGGTCCAGGATCTTACTCATGGCGGTACGAGTGTTATCACCCATATCCTTCATTCCCGGGAACTTGTCTAAGCCTTTGGCAATGAATCCGAGCAGCAGAACTTCTGCAGCCATAATCAGACCACCCACAAAGAAGGAGCCGACCATGCCCATGATGCCAAGGTTGATGAACAGAATCGCGGGAACATGAAGTGTTTTTGTACCAGCGGGAGAATAAACACCAGACACGATCGCGGTAGTCATAACCAGCGGAATGAATCCGAGGGCTCTGCCTAAGGCTACCAGGGCAGCTTCAGTATAGTTACCGTCTGCTGTCAGGGTCAAAGATGCAGGTCCTTCTGCTACCAAGAGCAGTGTGGTAGCCAGGGCAACAACACCACCGGTGACTGCCAGGATGAGGATGTTTTTCTTGATGCGGACAATGTTATCCTCAAAAACCGAGAATGCTGCGGTTGCGCTGCCTTCGGTCTTTTTGCTTTGCATCATTGCCGAGACGACCATTGCGATGATTGCAAAAAGCAAAGCCATACCATCAGCATTGAGTGCGACTGTTAAACCACTGGCTGTTGTCCAGCTCCCGAAAAGGGAGACCACCTGCTTCACCAGCATAGTCAAAACAAAGACGATCGCACCCTGTTTGAACCCGGATTGATAGGCAACAACCAAAGCGGGGAAGACACAAAAAGTGGTGATAATGAGAGATCCGACAGTGCCGAGGCTGCCAAGGAAGTTTACCGGAAGCACTGCAAAAACATCGATCAGTGCTTGCATGCCAAACATCAGAAGCACGCCAAAAACAGCGCCAATGCCAGCGGAAATCCACTTCCCAACACCTTTATCCGAGAAAGCTGTACCGATGATATCGCATGCGAGAAGGATCGTATGAACAATGATGATCCGACCGGCGATTGAAGTCGGCAGCCCAAAACCAATTACCAACCCCAACGATAGCGCGAGGCTGGTCGCAAAGAGGGATTTCCGGTCCATAACGCCCGAGAAGTATTGCGGGAACATCGGGCGCAAACCGTCATGAAAGACTGCAATATTCTGATTTGCGAGGTAGGCACTTAAACCTCCAAGAAGTGCCATGACGATAATGGTGAGTGCGTTAATATCAAATGCCATGATTTTCTCCTTTAAATATTTAAATTAAATTATGAATTACCTTCTTTAGACAAAGCTAAAATTGCGTCAAACAAAACCGGGAGTACTTTTTCAAAATCATTGTTAACCATACCGAATGCTTTCTTTCCATCAGCCACGTGTTTTTGAATATCTTCGTCACTGGCAATCTTGCCTGGATACGAAAGGCTCACGGTATATGCTGGTCCCAGGAAGCCAACAGCCATTCCAAGGGCGCCGCCTGCTCCTGTCGCACATGCACCGACATAATAATCTGCGGCGCCGCTTTTTATTGCCAGCGCGCCGTCTATGTCACTTGTGATCTTGATGGATAATTGGTCAGGATAGCGTTTTTGCAGAAAAGAAGCAATAACCTGCTTGTCCATTTGACCGCCGACAACTACATTAATCATACATAACTCTCCTTTGCTGAATCAATATACAAAATATTGTACATTACTCTATAAATTCTAATCCTAACCATTGATCTTGTCAATAGAAAAATTGTGATCGTTTTGTTATTTAGACGACGAATTCCCTGCCTGAAATTGGCAGTTCCACTTGTAAAAGGGGTTTTTGAAGTAGTTAAATACTCAACAAAGAAAAAGTGAGGTCAACCTAACCTTGCTTATCCCGACTACATGAAGTCTGTAAGGATTTTTTCAATTTCAAACGGGGTTATGTCTGTTTCTTCATCCAGCCCAAATC
>CAZMZQ010000066.1:0-8145 GCA_964570745.1 uncultured Anaerolineaceae bacterium | reverse complement strand
TAAAAGCAGTTACAGCACAAATAAAAACGCCCTGTTTCCAGGGCGTGTATTCAATAAAGGTTATCTATCCACCATGGATCGACTGACCATGTGCAGCTTCAGCAGCTTCCATGATCGCTTCCGACAGGGTCGGGTGGATATGAACAGCACGGGCAATTTCTTCCACGGTCAGTTCGTTTCCCTGCGCCAAAACCAACTCTGGGAGCAATTCCGAAACCTCTGGGCCAACCAATGTCGCCCCAAGCAGCTCCCCATATTTAGCATCAGTGATTATTTTAGCAAAACCGGTTCCCTGCCCCAATCCAAGCGCTTTTCCACTGGCCATAAAATTGAATCTGCCAACTTTGACGTCCAGACCAGCTTCTTTTGCCTGGGTTTCGGTGTAGCCGAAAGATGCCACCTGTGGGTCTGAGAAAACTGCTCTCGGAATCATACGATAATCCAGTTTTCGTGCTTCTAACCCGGCAATATTCTCAGCACAAATCTGTCCCTGGGTTGATGCAGTATGCGCTAACAAAAGTTTTCCAGTCAGATCACCAATTGCCCAAATTCCAGGCACATTGGTCGCCATCCGGTCATCAATCTGAACAAATCCACGTTTGTCCAGCTCAATGCCTGCCTCTTCAAGTCCGATTCCCAGTGAATTAGGTTTGAAACCGATCGCTACCAGCGTGATATCCGCCTCGAGCGTTTCCTTGCCTTTTTCATTTTCAACTACAACACTCGTGCCGGTTTTGTTTTTATTGACCGACAAGACCCTGGTCCCAGCCATGACTTTAACATCGCGTTTTTTGAATGCTTTAACCAACTCTGCTGCGGCTTCTTCGTCTTCATTAGGCAAAATGTGAGGCAGCATCTCAACGATCGTAACATCTACGCCATAACCGCTCCAGATGGTGGCAAATTCAACTCCGATCGCTCCACCGCCAATGATAACCGCCGATTTGGGCAGTTTTTCAATCATAATTGCCTGGGAAAAATCGAGCACTTTTTCGCCGTCCGGTTCCATCCCCGGGACAACAGTTGCATGTGCACCGGTCGAGAGGATAATATCCCTGGCTTCGATTTCTTCCTGCCCGCCTGCATTGAGCTCAACGACAACTTTACCCTTACCTGCCAGTTTTCCTGTGCCTTCGAAGACCTCAATCTTATTTTTCTTCATTAAAAAGGCAACGCCTTTGGTGAGCCGCTGGCTTACCTGCCGGCTGCGCTTGAAGGCTGCCGAATAATCCAGCTCAAGCTTGTCAAAACTAATCCCATATTCTTTTGCATTACTTCGCAGGGTGTATGCTATTTCGGCGTTGTGCAGCAGGGCTTTTGAAGGGATACAGCCCTCATTCAAACAAACTCCACCAAGCCATTTTTTGTCGACAATAGCGGTTTTTAATCCTAATTGAGAAGCACGAATCGCGGCAACATAACCACCCGGACCCGCTCCCAAAACTATAACGTCAAATTGTTTCATATGATCTCCTCTCAGTCTTTTAAATCAAAAAAGACTACTTGATAAAAGTTCCTGCTCTCAGCTCATCAAATGCTAACTGCAGTTCTTCGCGGGTATTCATCACGATCGGGCCACCCCAGGCAATCGGTTCATGCAGCGCCGGTGCACTGGCAAGGATAAAACGTGCTGTCTCACCCGGCAGGGCGCTCACTTCCACTTGGTTGCCGTCCTTAAGCAGAAGGGCTGTCTTTTCCTGAAAAATCTCTCCTGTCACCATGACGTCGCCCAGTAACGAAAAGATAAACGCGGTTTCATCTTCTCTGACCGGTATCTCAATGCTTTGCCCTTCTTTCAAGCTCACATCGAGCAGCGTTGCCTGGATGTGATGTGGTTTGGCTCCGTTCACACCCTCATAGCTGCCGGAAATGACGCGTACTGTTGCACAGGAATTCTCGGCAACACCGACATTTTCAGGGTGAATATCAAAATATTTTGGATTGGTCATCTTCTCTGCCGCTGGCAAGTTTAGCCATAATTGCAGCCCGAGCAGACGCTCGGCTTCCTGGGGCATTTCCTGGTGTAAGATACCGCTGCCAGCTGTCATCCACTGGCTGGCACCAGGTATGATCAATCCTTTATTGCCCAGGCTGTCCTCGTGTGCCAGTTCACCATCCACCAGGTAGGTAATTGTCTCAATGCCGCGGTGGGGATGCGTCGGAAAACCGCGTAAATAATCCGCTGGGTTGCTGGAATCAAACGAATCGAGCATCAGAAACGGGTCAAAATCTTCAATTGTTTCCCCGCCCAACACTCTGGTCAGCTTGACCCCAGCACCATCTACTGCTGGTTTACCCGTGACCACACGTGCGATAGTTCTTGTTTTCATTCAATCAAACCTTTCCTAACAACTCACCACCCCATCCATTGCCACTCTCTCTAAAGGGGGAACAGGGGGGTGAGAAAATTGGTGATACCTTTATTATTAATGTTTAAAATCAATATCCCATCTGCCCATGCAGCGACTCATCGTTATCGACATAATCCTGAACTTTTATTACACGAAAATTATCTTTATCATCCCGAATATACAACACCTCTATCCCGGCATTGATAATCATCCTTTTACACATCGAGCAGGGGTTGGCATTCTGGACGTAATTGCCGTTATCCTTCAGATCGATTCCGGCTAAATACAAAGAAGAGCCGAGCATGCGTTCGCGCGCAGCACTGATGATCGCGTTTGCCTCGGCATGCACACTTCTGCAAAGCTCATACCGCTCCCCCCTGGGCACGTTCAACTGCTCCCGGATACAAAAACCAAGGTCAATGCAATTCGCCCTGCCCCTCGGAGCGCCAACATAACCAGTTGAAACGACCTCGTCGTTTTTGACAATCACAGCGCCATATTGTTTGCGCAGACAGGTGCCGCGCTGACTGACAACCTCAGCAAGGTCGAGATAATAGTTTGTTTTATCACGTCTGATCATCAGCATTTCTCCGGCAATATAATTCTAAATTGTAACCCAGGCAAGCCTGACTGCAACCATTGTCATGCCTTTATTGCCTTATAAACCTTCGTCTTCTACAAATTGATAAAAGGCTTTTTCAGCTCTCACATCTGTTTTCGAAATCGTCCCGACCGGACAGGTGTAGATAGTGAACTCTTCTTCTCCGTCCAGCCCAAAAATGCTGTCACATACTTCCACGTCAAATGCAGCCACTGCACAGGTGCCAAGCCCAAGTGCAGTGCAAGCCAGGTAGAGATTTTGGGCGAGATGACCGGCATCGATCAGTACCACCCGATGCGCCCAGATGCCATAACGCCACTCAGCCCGGTAAGGGACAAAACTCCAATAGAAAGTCACGCCTGCCTTTGCTGCCCAGCTTTGCCCCACCAGGGAGCTTGTGATCGTTCCTGGCAAGTCTTCAACCGAATGTAGAAATTCCAGCTGGTGATCCAAAGGCAGATAATGGTATGCCCCTGGCTGCAAACCTTCCACATTTTGCACCAAAAGGTAGGTTTCAAAAGCATGCCGCGCGCCTCCCGAAGGCACGGTGCGCAGTGTGGCATACGATTTTCCGCGAATATCCTTGATCCCTTGAGTTGCCCAGAGCAAAAACGAAAGCTGCAGCAGGCTGATGGATTGCTGCGTATAAACCCGCGAACTTTTTCGTTCTGTCAGCAGACTGACAAGATCATCAATCATTTCAAGGTCTTCAAAGTTCCTGGGGAGCGGGAAAGCCCGCTCTGTCATCGCTGCTTTGACCAGGGGCGGCTGCGGGAGCTTGAGCTGTTGGTCGGATTCAAAATCGTCATACGGCGTGGTGGCAAAACTTTTCAAAAATTTCCGCCCTTCGTCGATCAATCTCTTTTGTACTTCGGGATCGAGCATGGCAACTCCTTTAATATTTTTGGTTTTGCTAATTATAGTCCTGCAGAACCCGTCCTCATGTGCATTTCCTGTAAAATCATCTCCGACGAACCCGCAGCATCTTGTCGTCCTGAGCTTTTTTTTGCGAAGGACCTTATCGTTGCGGGTTGTTAGGGTGGAGCCTCATATTAGATTCTTTACTTCGTTCAGAATGACAGATTAAAGAAAAACGCGGGATCTTTACGATTCCGCGCTTCAATAATTATCATCTAAAACTACTTGCCGGAAATGGTTACGTTCTTCACCCTGACCCAGGGCAAGAGCCAGTAGCCAGAGTTTTCACGCTCCTGGCTTACCGCTACAGTGTCGCGCAGCATGTCTGCCAGGTTGCCGGCGATCATCACCTCGCTCAGGGCTTTGGTGACCTTGCCGTTTACGATCAGGAAACTGTTTTTGGCAACGCCGCTCAAATCGCCAGCCGGGCTTGGGTTACCGCCCGAGAAACGTCCCAGCAAAATACCTTTCTCAACCCCAGCAATCAAGTCTTTCAGCGGGGTCTCACCGCTGTCAAAGACAAAAGTGCCGCCGTTGTTTGCCGAACGCTTCAGACCGGTTTTAACAGCGCCATAGCGGCTGAGACTGAAGTTTTTGAGCACACCGCCTTCGATCAGGGGCATGTTCTCAGCCACATATCCATCACCGCTCAACTGGCTTGCGCCAGGCAAGTCCGGGTGCTCAGCAACCAGCGACAAACTGACCAGGGGGCTGGCAACCTGCTCACCAAGCTTGTCCTTCCAGGGACTGGTGCCAGATATAAGCGCGCCATCCTGCAGGTAAGTGTCACCGACAAACCAGACAAAATTCTCAAGGCAGCCGGGCATAATTACCAGGTCACCCACAAAGCTTCCCTCAAACTGTTCGGTTTCGATTTGCTGTTGGGTATCATCGAAGACACGTCTCACCCTGTCAGAATCAGTCACCCGTTCTGACGGATCTTCGTAAACTGTGCCAAAGTAATTGAACGATGAGGATTTATCCTGATCCTTTGCCACAAACATATTGCTCAGCTGATATAGCCCAACATCGTCCGAAAGACGCACACCGTTAGTGTTGGCATAGACTTTTTCGTTGTGATTATGTTCGATACCAACACTGTCAAAACTAATTTTTGGGAAATCGCTCTTTACATCAGCCAACAGACCCACCAACTGTTGATACATCATGTCCAGGTCAGGTTTCTCTCGCCCTGATCTGAAACTGACATTCTCATTCAGCTCGGCGATGCCCTCCGCCTCGTCAGGCGCTGCTGATTGGGCAGCCTGCCAGGCATCGGCAATAGCCTGTTTAATATCCACCGGGTCAAAACTGTTCAGGGTAACTGCGCCTTTTCGTTTGTCTTTTAGCAGCTTGATGCTGACCTTATCCGAAAACACCGTGCGCACCATGCTGATTTTTCCGAGCTCGTAATATAACTCGGTTAATATGTTGTGGCTTACCCAGGTTTCGCCCTCATCAGCACCAATCGCCTTAATTTCAGCTAAGATCAACTCTGCCGCATTTTCGACTGCTTGATTCTTCACTTCAAAAGCCTTTTTCATGCCCGACCTCCCACGTTAATCTTCACCTTGATTGCCGGTCCGCCCATCCCAACCGGGATCATCTGTTTCTTTCCGCACATCCCCGAATTGGTCCAGCTGACGGTGTCGCTGACCATATCGGCTGTTTTCAGGATGTCAAAAGCCACGCCCGAGACAGTGGTGTCTTTGATCGCCTTGCCAAGTTTGCCATTTTTAATTTCGAAACCCATCGGCACACCAAACATAAACTCGCCGGTCGAATCTGCCTGCCCGTTATTCATATCAGTCATGAAATAACCGTCTTCAACCGAAGCGATCATTTCTTCCAGCTTGTCGGTCCCCGGCATGATACAGGTGTTGCGCATACGAATCAACGGTTCGTCTGAAAAATCATATGCCCGCGCGTTGCCATTGGCTTGGTGCCCAAATTTGCGAGCCGATTCCTTGTTGTGCATGTAGCCGGTCAGGATGCCGTTTTCGATCAACATTTGGTCCTGGGCTGGGGTGCCTTCATCATCGACAAAAACAGGCACTGGGGCAAGCTCACCAAAGGCAGTGTGGGCGATATCGACCAGGCTGATCTTTTCGCTGGCTACCTGCTTTCCAAACATCGGGCCACCCACCGAACCGGTTTGCACGAAGTCGGCTTCCACGGTGTGGCCAACTGCTTCGTGTGCCAGGATGCCCGCCAGGTCAGAGTCTAAAATTACCGTTTGGATGCCTGGTTTTGCATACACTCCTTCTGCTTTTTGCATCAGCAATTCATGCTGTTTCTCAAGCTTGTCGAAAAAATCTTCAGCCTTCCTGAAGTTGTCCAAAAAATTGCCGTATCCTCCCAACACCTTATAAAGTTCCACCGGTTGCCCGTCCTTATCTTCAGCAGTCATGAAGATATAGACGTTGGAGCGTGGAACCAGCGAATGAGAAACCACACCATCGCTGGTATAGAGCAGTTTTTCCATATCAAGCACACGGGCAAACACCCGCCTGCTGAGCAATTTGGGGAAACGTTCAGCGATATAGCTGTCCAGATCGTCCACCATGCCCAACAAATAGCTCTGTTCAACAGCAACATCCTGTTCTAATCCGTCTTTCCGCGTGAAAGGTTGAACAGGTGCAAAATCGGGCTGTCCGCGTTGGACGTGATGGTCGAGGAATGCCGCGTTTTGACTGGCAGCGTTTACAACCTGGGCAATGGCATCGAGATCTTCTCCATAACCGGTCGCAGAAGCAAAGCCATATGCCCCGCCTCTTACCACCCTGGCTGAGATGCCTTTGCTAATCCCGCTGGAATTGGAAACCAGGCTTCCGTTAAGCATCGCCACTGCGCGGTTGCGGTTTTGCTGTGCCCGCAGCTCGGTATAGCCAGTGAAACCATGTTTTGAAACAAAATCGTGTAAATGATCCTGAAGCATAAAAACCTCCATTTTGAGTGGATGAATGATAACACGCCCACTTCAACGGCAAGCAAAATTGCCGAAATTACAGGTTATTAATTGTGCCAGCAATTCTAAATAAAGGGTGGTTTCGGGATATGAGAGTTTTTTGATTGAAAAATGCTGATAAGGGTGGGTTCATTATGTGAGCGTTTTGCTATCACTCAATCCGTCAAACCCGCCCAAAGCGCTCGACCCGCAATTCATAATCCCAATCCGACAAGCCAATGGTCTTGTAGGAAACGCGGTCATGATGCCGGGAGCGAAGCGAGCGTTACTTGTCCCGTTCCGTATTCAATTCCTTTCCGTCATTCCTGCACTGGCGGGTCTGGCTGGGTTATGGATATTGGCGTTCACGATTGGGACCCGCCCGTACGGTTATTTATATGGTGTGATACTTGCCGGCCGATAGTAAGGATGTTAAACTTAAACAAAGGCGGCAAACAATGTCCATCCAGATTGGCATAAATTCTTTAGAAGCGCTCTGCAAGCAGTTTGATGCCCGGCAGGTGGTTTTGTTTGATTCTGATCTGCTCGATGGCTATCCGCAGCTTTCAGAAAGCGAAAAAACGAAATGGCAAGTCTACGCCAAACTTCATCTTTCGCTCAACAACTCAACCTGGCTGCATGCATTTTCACCTTCATCTGAACCAACCCTGGTCATGGTCAGCCGTCTCTCGCCAACGTCTGTATTGTTCCTGCTTTACCCTTTCACTACACGCATCAAAACACTTGAAATGACTCATCTCGCGCTCAGAGAATATCTTTCCCAGCCCGAACCGGACCTGCTCACCCAAACAGTTTTACAGTTAGGCGTTGATGATCTCAAACGTCCTGCCCTAAAACCAACTCCCCAACCCGACCAGTTCCTTTCAATATTCTCAGACCTGGACAAATCTGCTCCGTCAAACACCCAGCCGATCATCATTAAGTAAACAATCGGCCGCTCAACCCGTTCTGCAAGGTATACTAAACCTAAGCCTTATCTAAGGAGTTATTATGCCTAAAATTCTCTACCTTCTCGACGGCCACGCCATCGCTTACCGGGCTTACTTTGCCCTCACATCCGGCGGTTCCACCTATTGGACTACCAGCAAAGGCGAACCTACTGCCGGCGTTTATGGCTTTGCGAACCGGCTGCTGCGGTTGTTCAAGCAAGAAGAACCGGATTATGTCGCGGTTAGCTTCGACACCGGTCGCACCTTCAGGCACGAGATGTACGAAGAATATAAAGGCACCCGTGCCAAGATGCCCGACGATTTGAGGGTTCAGATCGAGCGTATCCGCGAAATGGTCGATTGCTTCAACATCCCGCG
>CAZMZQ010000065.1:0-8172 GCA_964570745.1 uncultured Anaerolineaceae bacterium | reverse complement strand
CATAATATCCTCTTTTAGAACTCCAGTCCACCCTTACGGGCGCCTTCAGCCAAAGCTTTGACCCGACCGGTATAAATATAACCGCCGCGGTCCATCACAACTTTGGTGATGCCTTGTTCCTTGGCGCGTTTGGCAATTTCTTCACCAACTACTTGAGCCTGTTCCATCTTTGACTTACCATGGACAGCGTCTCGCAGACCGTGGTCAATACTGGAAGCTGAAACGATAGTAGTGCCGCTGTGATCATCAATGACCTGTACATAGATGTCCTTGATGCTGCGGAATACGTTCAGGCGTGGACGTTCCGGAGTGCCAAAAATCTTCTTGCGCACACGTGCGTGACGATGTAATCGAGCTTGATTTCTTGATTTTTTAGCCATTGTCTACCTCTATTTACCGGTCTTTCCAGCTTTACCAGCCTTCAGTTTGACTTCCTCACCCTGATAGCGGATACCAGTGCCGTGATAGCGTTCTGGCGGTCGCAGCTTGCGAATTTCAGAAGCGATCAACCCAACCTGGTGACGATTGCGACCCATCACTTTAATAGTATGAGCTTTGTTATCCACTTCAAAGGTTATTCCTTCGGGCGCTTCAACATTGATTGGATGAGAGTAGCCCAGGTTCAGGATCATATCTTTTCCGTTTAATTCTGCACGATAACCAACGCCTTTGAATTCCATGACTTTGGTGAACCCTTCACTGCAGCCAACAACCATGTTGTTGAGCAATGCCCGGGTAGTACCATGCAATGCCCGAATCCGGGGTTCGTCGTTAGGGCGGGTAACAGTGATCGTGCCATCTTCAAGTGTAATTCCGATTTCAGGTGAAAAGGTTTCTTGAAGTTCGCCATTTGGGCCTTTAACATGCACTGTGTTCCCGTCAAATTTAATTTCCACACCCTTTGGCAGGGTGATTGGCATTTTACCTATACGCGACATTTCTTCCTCCTACCAAACCTTGCAAAGGATCTCGCCGCCAACGCCAATTTTTCGGGCGCGGTGACCAGTCATGATCCCTTTGGGGGTTGATAAAATCGCGATGCCAATTCCGGACAGAACCCAGGGGATTTCCTTTTTGGAAGTGTAAACACGGCAGCCAGGGCGGCTGACGCGCTGTAACCCTGTGATCAGAGAACGGCGCTGGCGTCTCTCGCCGATGTATTTCAGCTTGATCTGAATGTTTTTAGTGCCTTCAGTCTTGCCATCGACGATTTCATAACTTTCGATATAGCCTTCTTCTACCAGGATTCGGGCTAACTCGCTCTTGAGTTTCGAATTCGGGATCGCTACCAGCGTCTTACCTGCAGAAGCGCCATTACGAATTCGGGTTAACATATCGGCAATTGGATCTGTAATAGTCATTCTTATACCTCCAGGTCAAATTACCAGGATGATTTGGTCACACCAGGAAGTTTTCCCTGGAGTGCTAATTCGCGGAAACAAATACGGCATAAGCCGAACTTGCGCATATAACCACGCGGTCTGCCACAAACACGACAGCGATTGACAACGCGACCTTCATATTTACGTCGCATCTCACGATATTGCATACACTTTTTTGCCATTAGTCTTCCTTCCTGAAGGGCATGCCGAACTTTCGCAGAAGCTCGCGTGCTTGATCATCAGTTTCAGCAGTCGTTACGATGCTGACTTCCATCCCACGGACTTTATCGATTTTGTCATACTGTATTTCAGTAAAAATCAATTGTTCGGTCAGACCGAGAGTATAGTTCCCACGACCATCGAAACTGTCCGCAGAAATACCGCGAAAGTCACGTACACGGGGCAAAGCGATATTGATCAGGCGATCCAAAAAAGCCCACATCTTCTCACCGCGAAGGGTAACTTTTACGCCAATCTGACGTCCCTCGCGCAGTTTGAAGTTAGAAATAGCTTTCTTGGCGGCGATGACAACAGGCTTCTGACCGGTAATGATGGTCAGATCGTTCACTGCAGCGTCCAACGCTTTGGGGTTATCCAAAGCTTCACCAACACCAATGTTGACAACAACTTTGGTGATGCGAGGGACCTGCATAACGTTGCTCAGTCCAAGCTCTTTAAACAAAGCCGGAGCGATTTCGTTCTTATATTGTTCTTGTAGTCTGTTCATATCTGCTCACCTGCGCCTATTTGCCTTCTGTGTCCGATTTTTTGCTGGTTTTGGTTTTCTCTTCTTTGCTTGAGCTGGTACTCTTGCGGCGAGGAGTTTTCTTTTCAGCTTTAGGTTCTTCGGTTTCTTTGGCCTTACTTGAACGGCGGGTTCCTTTTGCTTCTTTTTCAGAAGTACGATCAACCAGGACAACATTTGACAAATCGATCGGGGCTTCAAATTCACGAATGCCTGCCGGGATTGTCTTTCCGCCCGATTGGGTCTGCTTCTGATGTTTCTTTACAAGGTTCACACCCTGAACCACAACACGGTTCTCTTTCGGTAATACACGGATAACTTCGCCAACTTTGTTTTTGTCAGCCTCATCGCCGCGCAAAACTCGAACTCGATCACCTTTCCGGATCTTCATCTTCATTTAGACACTCCTATCATTGACTACAGTACTTCCGGAGCCAATGAAACAATTTTCATATAGCCTTTTTCACGCAGTTCGCGTGCGACCGGTCCGAAAATGCGTGTTCCGCGGGGGTTCACACCATCGTTATCCAGGATCACGGCTGCATTATCGTCAAAGCAAATGGTAGAACCATCAGGTCGACGATAAGCTTTGGCAGTGCGAACAACAACGGCCTTAATAATTTCGCTCTTCTTAACAGAAGATTGCGGAGTTGCGCTTTTGACCGTAGCAGTAACAATGTCACCAACGGCGGCATAGCGTCGTCGGGTACCACCAACAACCTGGATGACCAGCAATTCGCGGGCACCCGTGTTATCAGCAACGACTAAACGAGTTTCCTTCTGAATCATTCCGCATCCTCTTCTTCAGCTTCCACAACCTCGGCAAGATCTTCGACGATCTCTTCGACAAGCTCTTCATCTACGGCAGCAATTTCTTCCACTGTTTCGACGAGTTCCTCTTCTGCCTCAGCAACAAGAGTTTCTACTTCTTCGATTGCTTCTTCAACACTCTCTACACCTTCTTGCCTCAACTCAAGCTGGACGATCTTTTCAACCACCCAGGTCACAGTTTTGGAAATAGGTTTGGATTCCACGATAACGACTTTGTCACCGACATTGCAGTTAAGCTCATCATGAGCCTTGTAAGCTTTCGCACTGCGCACGACCTTGTGATACAAGGGGTGCTGATAAGTACGGGTCACTTCAACAATGACGGTCTTATCCATTTTGTTGGATTTGACAGTTCCAGTTAAACGACGGCGTTTGTTCATTTCTTACCTTCCTTCTCACCGCGAACACGTTCGTTGAGGATTGTCTGAAGCCGGGCAATATCACGACGGGCAACCTTAAAACGGCTGGTGTCGGTCAGCTGACCAGTAACAATCTGGAAGCGCAAGTTCATCAGCTCCTGCCGGGTGTTCATGAGTTTAGTTTCTATTTCTTCTGTAGAAAGTTCCCTTACTTCTTTTGCGTTCATGAACCTTCTCCTAATGTTTCTTTAGATACGATCTTGGTTTTGAAACCAAGTTTATAACGTGCCCTGAGCAATGCTTTGGCTGCGGTTTCAGCATCGGTGCCGCCTACTTCAAACAAGATCTTTCCAGGGCGAATAACTGCCACCCAATGATCCACGCCTCCCTTGCCTTTACCCATACGGGTTTCAGCAGCTCGCTTGGTGTAAGGCTTATCCGGAAAGACACGAATCCATACCTTACCGCGTCTTTTCATTTCGTGAACAATCGCGCGTCGGGCTGATTCGATCTGGCGGGCAGTCATATAGCCGCAATCCAGGGCTTTCAATCCATATTCACCGAAGTTGATGTCTGCGCCGCGATAGGATTTACCCTTCATGCGACCGCGCATCTGCTTGCGGTATTTAACTCTCTTTGGCATCAACATAATCTGCTACCTCACTCGTTACGATAATTACTCGCTAATATAAACACCCTCGGTTGTTTCAACCTTTTCCTCAGGTTGATCCATGACGATGCCCTTATAAATCCAGACTTTGATACCAATCAGTCCAAATGTTGTCGTTGCGGCTGCCTTTGCGAAGTCGATATCTGCACGCAAAGTTTGCAGTGGAACACGACCTTCACGTAAAGTGACCCGGCGAGCCATTTCAGCACCAGACAATCGACCTGAGACCTGAATCTTAATTCCTTCAGCTCCCTGGCGCAGTGCTTGCTGGATTGCTCTCTTCATTGCCCGGCGATAGCTGATGCGGCGTTCAAGTTGACCAGCAATATTCTGTGCAACCAGGTAAGCGTCAGTGTCAGCAGTCTTGATCTCTTTGACTTCCAAATCGATCTTTTTTCCGGTCAGAGCTTCGAGCTTTTGTCTGATAATCTTTACATTGTCGCCTTTACGCCCAATCAAAATACCAGGTTTGGCAGTGTGTAGGGTGACTTTTACTTTGCCAGGGTATCGTTCGACTTCTACAGTCGAAACGCTGGCGCGTTCGGTCTCTTTCATTACCAGGTTGCGTAATTCCAAATCCTGATGCAATTGTTCAGTGTAATCTTTGCCTTCAGCATACCAACGCCCTAACCAGGGCTTGTTGATGCCAAGACGAAAACCAATCGGATGTACTTTTCGACCCATAGTTTACTCCTTACCTTTACTCGACTTCGCGTAATATTACGGTCACGTGAGAACTCCGTCTCAACTCTGGCTTAAATCGACCGCGTGCACCAAACCGGCGCCACTTTCGGGTGCGGGCTTCGTCCGCGAAAATCTGGTAAACAATCAAGTCATCCCGGCTTACACCAAAATTCTCTTCAGCATTCGACATTGCGGAATAAATCAATTTCCGAACAGGTTCAGCTGCCTTTTTTGGGGTCAGGCTTAATATGTTCAGGGCATCGATAACTTTCTTGCCTCTTACCAGGTCGACAACAAGGCGGGTCTTCTGGGCTGATTCTCTATAATTAGAGAGTTTTGCAGTAATATCCTGTGCCATAACTCACCTTACCTTGAACCTTTTTCAGCCACATGACCGCGGAAATAACGCGTAGGAGCAAACTCGCCCAAACGATGTCCAACCATGTTTTCAGTAACATAGATCGGTACATGACGGCGTCCGTTGTGGACAGCGATTGTATGACCAACCATCTGGGGGAAGATGGTGCTGGCGCGACTCCAGGTGCGAATGACCTTTTTCTCGCCTTTCTGGTTCATATCTTCTATTCTTTGTAGTAATTTCGGGTCTACAAATGGCCCTTTTTTCAATGATCGCGACATTTCTCAAAATCCTTTTCTGTCTCTCAACCGCTATCTGCGCTTTGCCTTGGAGCGGTGGCGAACAATCATGTCATCAGAACGCTTGTTGCGACGAGTCTTATATCCAAGTGCTGGTTTACCCCAGGGTGTCTTGGGACCTGGCATACCGATTCCGGTACGTCCTTCACCACCACCGTGCGGATGGTCTCTTGGAGACATCGCAGTACCACGAACTTCCGGTCGTCGTCCCAAATGGCGCTTGCGACCGGCTTTTCCAAGTTTGATATTGCTGTGTTCCACGTTCCCAACCTGACCAATCGATGCGCTGCATTCCTGTAAAACCAGTCGAACTTCGCCGCTTGGCATACGAACATGGGCATATTTGCCTTCTTTTGCCAAAAGCTGGGCAGAAGTTCCTGCAGAGCGAACCATTTGGGCGCCCTTACCAGGATACAGCTCGATCCCATGAATGGTAGTACCAATCGGAATGTTTGCCAGAGGCAGATTGTTGCCCGGGCGAATTTCCGCTTTGGGTCCAGACATCAGCATATCGCCGACTTTGACACCAATCGGTGCGAGGATATAACGTTTTTCACCGTCAGCATAATTCAATAAAGCCAGTCGGGCGGTACGATTAGGGTCATACTCGATAGCTGCAACTTTAGCAGGGATGTTTGGCTTATTCCGTTTAAAATCGACCAAACGAATTTGGCGCTTGGCACCACCTCCGCGATGACGAACCGTCACACGACCCGCTGCGTTGCGTCCGGAACTCTTCTTGCGAATCACGGTTAACGAACGTTCGGGCGTGGATTTAGTGATCTCCTCAAAGGTATAGCTTGTCTTATGCCGCTGACCAGGAGTCTTTGGTTTGTATACTTTAACTGCCATTATTCCACTCCTTCAAACACAGGAATACTGTCACCCGGTTTGAGGGTCACAATAGCCTTTTTATAACCGCTATTTCGCACAACCAAACGGCGGGTGCGGGAGTTGCGGTGTGCCTTGGCAGGCATATTAATGATATTAACGCGCACAACATCGACATCGAAAGCGGTTTCAATCGCGGTTTTCACCTGTTCACGGGTCACTTCGCTTTTAACCTCAAACACATATTGCCCCAGTTTGCTGGCAAGATAGTTTGATTTTTCGGTCACGACGGGGCGTCGCAGGATGTCAAAAACTGAGATGCTCATTCTGCTATACCTTCCTATCCCAGATAACCTTTGATCACATCAAGTGATGCAAGTGGGATAATTACTTTTTCAAAACTCAGCAAATCACGGATATTCAGATAATTTGCCTGAAGCAGTTTTGCCTCAGCCAGATTACGTCCGGATTTGATCAGATTTTCATTCGTTTCACTTTTATCCGACACCAAAATCAGCGTGCGTTTGTCGCCAGCTAAAACTTTGAGGGCTTTAGCCAGATCGGCGCTTTTGGCATTTTTCATTTCCATGCTATCAACCATGACCAGTTTCTGGTCATTGGCAACAACGGTTAATGCTGAACGCAAAGCAGCCCGGCGCATTTTCTTCGGCATTGGCTGGGAGTAATCCCGAGGCTTGGGTGTATGGATGCGACCACCACCAACCGACTGGGCGTTGTTCATGCTTCCACGGCGTGCGCGGCCAGTACCTTTTTGTTTCCAAGGTTTGGCGCCACCTCCGCGAACTTCGCCGCGGCGTTTGGTGTTGTGAGTACCCAGGCGGGCATTCGCCATCTGGCGCTGATAGGCTTGGTGCATCAGATCAACATTTACCTTGGCTGCGAAGATTTCTTCGGGAAGTTCGATGCTGTCTGTTTTTTTGCCTTCTAAGTTATAAACGTCAACTTTCATTTTCACATTCTCCATTCATCACAAGCCTATTGCTTGCGAGCCGCCTTGATTACGACGGTGCCGCCTTTAGCGCCAGGAACAGAACCCTGGACACCAATCAGGTTGCGCTCGGAGTCAACCAAAGCCACACGGATGTGGGATGAGGTCACCCTGACATTGCCCATACGCCCTGGTCGTTTCTTGCCTTTGAAAACGCGACCTGGGGTTGTACCGGAACCGGAGGAACCGGGAGAGCGCTGACGATCCGATTGACCGTGAGTCATAGGTCCGCCGCCAAAACCCCAACGCTTCATAGCACCGGCAAAGCCTTTGCCTTTCGAGGTGCCAATCACGTCAACGAATTCGCCTACTTCGAAAACCGAAGCGTTTATTTCGTCACCGGCATTGATGCCGTCTAATTTATTCGTGCGGAACTCACGCAGAGTGCGCACCGGGGGGAGTTTATTGGTCTTAAGATGACCAAGCTCAGCCTTGCTGAGTCGTTTGGGTTTCACCTCGTCAAAAGCCAGCTGCACAGCGTTATAGCCGTCATTAGCAACCGTCTTGACCTGGGAAACAAAACATGGCCCAGCTTCGATTAACGTAACCGGGACGGCGCGGCCGTCTCCATCGAAGATCTGGGTCATACCGATCTTTTTTCCTATTAGCCCTTTTATCATGCTATTCTCCTGTAGTAGTATTCTTGCGAGACTGTCAGCCTGGGCGAGCTGCATCATCTCCGCACAATTCAGTTAATGGTCCCTGTGAAGCGGTCTGCCCACGCAGGATTCATTCTTAAATTGTCACACATAAATAGCTACCCTTTGGGTAGCCCGTCAAATATATCACATCCCCGCCCAGCGCGCAAGGGCGAATATAGAATCTTCTCGGAAATCTAGCAATTAAAAATGGTGATTGGTCCAGCCAATAAATTCGCGCCAGGCCCAACAAGTCATTCATAAAAACATGTCCCTGGAATGCGTCTACAATGCCAGTTTTCGAGCTTTTTCCATTTAGGTTTTTAAAAACCTAAGCATGACCAACCTATCAGTGCAATTATAACC
>CAZMZQ010000064.1:6607-8183 GCA_964570745.1 uncultured Anaerolineaceae bacterium | reverse complement strand
TACTGTCAGCAAGTTATCAGTGAGTGCCTGATTAATGATATCATTGGGGCGCAGCATGTTGAGGAAAATCTTGCAAAGCCATTTCCGAAACAGGCCGGGTTTTGTTTGACATTTGAAAATAGGTATGTTAAAATCTCGGCTACGTCAGCAACAGAACACAATGACGTGGCACTTGCGGGTGTAGTTCAATTGGTAGAACGTCTCCTTGCCAAGGAGAAGGTCGTGAGTTCGAGCCTCATCGCCCGCTCTTTCGAGACTGATAGCTGACGTTATCAGTCTTCTTTTTAGGCGACGTGGCCAAGCGGTAAGGCAGGAGTCTGCAAAACTCTCATCATGGGTTCAATTCCCATCGTCGCCTCTTTTTATTATCTAAATGTCTTTAGTGTCTGTAATAAAGAAAAGATAATATGCTAATTA
This sequence comes from uncultured Anaerolineaceae bacterium, assembly GCA_964570745.1. Lineage (GTDB taxonomy): Bacteria > Chloroflexota > Anaerolineae > Anaerolineales > Anaerolineaceae > Mesolinea. The sequence goes on along the minus strand of CAZMZQ010000064.1, from coordinate 7,766 downwards.
TTTTTTTCGCTTTCATTTATGTTTTCATTGTCACATATTGCTGGGGCTATCTGTTTTTACTAATTCTTGGAAAAACCATAAATCTTGACCAAACAAAAATTCCGATCCCAATAACGTCTATTCTCGGTATCATTGCGCTTGCTACTGTGGCTTCCATCTTCTCACTTGTCTGGAGGATAAACTGGGAGTTTCAGGTTGTTGTGCTGGTCTTTTCATCAGTGGCAGCAATTTTCATGAAACCATTCAGACAATTCAAAACAACTCCATCCGAAAACAGATCTCATACTTTGATCTTATCAGCAGTTTTGCTGGTTATTTTTATTCTCCTTTTGTACACAACCAGCACGACCGCAAAAAACCCCGACACGGGCATCTATCACGCACAAGCGATTCGTTGGATTGAAACCTACCGGGCTATTCCTGGGTTGGCAAATATTCATCAGCGCCTGGGTTACAACTCAAGCTGGATGATGGTGAACGCCATCTTTAGTTTCTCCTTCCTGGGCGGTCAGTCATTTCATTTCATGACCGGTTACCTGATGCTTGCTTCCGCGGTTTATTTTCTTGGCGGTCTTCAGAATATACTTAACAAAACCAGCGCTATCAGTGATTATGTGAAAATATTATTCTTGCTTGGTGTGACTTTTTTCATGCTTGACCAGGCATCCTCCCCCGGCACTGATATTCCAGCAGCAATTCTGATTGGGATAACAATCTGTGAAGCGATCAAGTTATTCGAGGAAGGCTCTGACGACAGGAATCCAGGTGTGCTGATACTATTTGCGCTTGTTGCCTTCTGCTTAACCGTGAAGTTAAGTACGATCCCGATCTTTTTATTGACTCTGCCTTTTATTTTCAATATTTTAAAATTCAAGCAAACCAAAATCTTCTGGACCGCATTATTGACAGCTCTGACAATTATTCTCCCCTTCCTGTCAAGGAATGTCGTCTTGACCGGTTACCTGGTTTATCCTGGGTTAACATTTTCTCCAATCAATTTTGATTGGCGCATACCTCCTGAAATTGTAAAACGAGAGAGTGAAGTTATCCGCTGGTTCGCCACTTTGCCTAATTCAAGTATCGAGCGGTATAGGTCTTTGTCCTTCAAAGCCTGGAGTAGAGAATGGTTCCTTGACTTGAGCCTGAAGCATAAAGCATT
>CAZMZQ010000064.1:0-6507 GCA_964570745.1 uncultured Anaerolineaceae bacterium | reverse complement strand
GTTTCCCCACGTGAATACCCGGAATGGTCAACTCAAACTTGTGAATTCAAAAATTTTACGATGTTATGTGCCCAGGAATACAATTCATGTTGGTATGAGCCATTCCCCTGTGTGGTTGGTGGAGATCCAAATGTGGAAATGAGGTCAGACGATATATTAGATGGTTTTCGAACCAGTCCTTGAACACTATTCGGAAAAGTGATATTTAAAGATATACCAAATTGCCATCAGTCCGTCTTTGAAACCAATTTTTTTACCTTCGCTGTAACTGCGCCCCTTATATGAGATCGGTATTTCGCGCAAAGTAGCATGCTTTTTTGCCAGGTAATTGGTAACTTCAACCTCGAATCCAAAACGCTCTGAATGTATTTCCATTTCCCGCAACAAATCACCCCGGACTGCTTTATAACATGTCTCCATATCAGTCAATTTGTATCCAGTAAACAGGTTTGACAGGCTTGTGAGAAAGCGATTGGCAAGGTAATGTTGAGTATAGCGAGCCCCTTCTTTGTTCAAATTTGCAAAGCGTGACCCATAGACAGCATCAACATTTGAATCTGAAAACTGCGAAATCAAAATCGGAATATCCGCAGGTTCATATTCAAGATCAGCATCCTGAACGATAACAATATCACCCGAACTGGCAGAAATTCCCGTACGCAGGGCAGCAGTTTTGCCGCCATTCCTGGTGTGAAAAAGCGGCTTCAGTGCAGAAATTTCCGAAGATAGTTCACGTAGGATTTGACGGCTATTATCAGAAGAGGCATCATCAACAGCAATTATTTCGTAGACATCAGGCAAGGAAGATAAAACTTTATCCAGAATAACCGGAAGGGTCTTCTCTTCGTTATAAACCGGTATGATGATTGACAACTTAAGTTGGTTATTATTGCTATCTGATTGTCTGTTTTCGCTCACTGTCCACCTCTAAAAAAACCACAATCTTTTCACATGGTTTTCTGTCATTTCTCTAAAATGCAGGGTGAAGATTGCGACTCTGAAATTTCAATTTAATTATGGCTTTAAATAAACATCACAAGTTTACTATAAAACCTACGGTTTGCTTGGTTTTATAGTAAAAGAACGCAAATTATCAGACCACAAATTCATTGTTGGAAACCAATGAATTCTTTGTCAGGGAATTTAATTCTGTAAATCCAACCCTATTTGTTCGCCTGCTGAAGGCGTTTGTCTGCGGGCGCGTTTATAAGTTTTATTCACCTGTTGAATAGGCGGCATGTCAATTTGCCTTCCCTGCAAAAGATCGGAGATCGTCAGGATCTGCACCCTGGGATAATCCCGGTTCCACACTTCAGAATGATAAAAACCAGCCTGTGCTGCTTCGGCGCGCATTGGTTTGGTAGGCTCTTCAAGACAAATATAGACTCCAATATCCGCCTTTTCTCTATCCAAAACACCGATGAGATCACGAATGTGACTAACATTCATATGTTGACCACCTTTTACCGATAAAATCACCTGTTTTGTTTCAGTGGCTTTGCCATCATGGAAGAAAAGCCGACCATCAATACCCTTGTCTGCTCCCTTTTTCTGCTCTGCTGGTCTAGCTCCAACTAAACCAAGCGCCCACCATTGGAATTGGTATTTATCCTGCTCTGCCAGCGTGCGCGCGCCATCGACTGTGGTCGGCTCACCGATCACTTCGTATTTCAGACCATCACCAAAGGTATCTTCCATCCTTCGTTTGACCAAACCGATGGCGAGGTGGGTGATATCGATCCCAATCCACTTTCGCCCCAGCGCTTCAGCAGCAGCAACCGCTGTCCCACAACCGCAAAATGGGTCTAAAACGACGTCACCCGGATTGCTCGAGGCATTGATGATGCGTTCAAGCAAGGCTTGAGGTTTTTGGGTGGGGTAACCTAGTCGTTCTTTAGCCTGCGAACCTATAGCTTGAATATCTTTCCAAAGATTAGTAATATGAGATGTGCTCTCAACTTTAGGCCGTACTTTTCTGCGTGGGATTCCATTACTCGTAAAAAATATATCTCCTGCCGCATCAAGTTTAGTCAAATTTTCCTTGGTCATCCGCCAACCTGCGGGACCAGGTGTATATCCTCGAAATTCATAAACAAGATTAGGTCTTACTCCCATAGATTCTGAACGAAGAATTGGTCCGCTATAATATGGACCTTTTTCATCACGTAAGGAATACCTTTGATTTATCTCCTCTTCGTCAAGTTTCGGCCGAACAAGATCCATATTGAAAATATAATCTCTAGATTTTGTGTAAAATAACAAATTATCAGTGGAAACTCCAAACTTTTTAGGTTGGAACTGGGATCCTTTTGGGCGGAAATACCTCTCCCAAATAATATCATTTACATAATGCTCTGCCCCAAACACCATATCCAGCAGAACTTTCAAATAATGGCTGGCTGTCGGGTCGCAGTGCAGATAGAGGCTGCCGGTAGGTTTCAAGACCCGACGAAGCTCCTTCAGACGAGGAGCCATCATCGTGAGATAAGCCATCATGTTGCTGTCACCTAATATCAAATAAAACGCTCTTAACGCATCGGCAATCGCTCCACCCTTCTCGACCTCGTTTGTGTAAGTGTGGATGGCAATTTCATCCCACTGCCAGGTATCTTCAAAAGCCTGGATCTGTGCGCTGGATTGCTTGCCGTCTTTCTGGGCAAACAAGACGTTGTAAGTTGCGTTTGAATTAAAAGGTGGGTCCAGGTAAACCAGGTCCACACTTTCATCTTTGATATAGCGCTGCAATATATCGAGATTATCCCCATAATAAAGTGTGTTCATACGATATTCCTCCTCGATTCCGGGACGGTTTAAATTATACCTGTTTAGAACAAGATTCTGCAGCCTGGTTTCGGATCCCCATCCATATGCTTAAAGTCTTTCTGACCTTTATCGTCATCAAAGAAAAGACAGAACAAAGGTCGGGTTGTTAGCGTCAAGAATTAAATTTGGTTTTCCTGCCAATTTATTATGTTGGTAGATCCATGCATAAATGCGAGGGTAGTTTGCAGCCCTGGTATGCTTTTAATTCTGCACAATACGGTGGACCAAAGCCGCAATTACAAGTAAGCTTCCCAAGACCCGGTGCATTTTCGCCATCTTGCTGCGGCGATTTTTGTCGGTCTGCCTGGTCAGCCCGATACCCAATATGGTCTGGATTACCAGAAGCAGCCCGGCTGCCAATCCTGCAGCTGGAACATAGCCATAGTGAAGGAATTGCAGCACAAAATGAAGCACGATCGCGGCTAATGCCACCAATCCGGCATATCGATGGGTCTTTGTTACAAATCGGTAGGCTTTTTTGAGCAGGCTCGGTGTTGTTTTGCCTTGCTTACGAAATTGCCCAACCACAGCCTCCAAAATAGGGCGTAAAGCCAAATAAAAAATGCTGATCAACCCAATTGCTCCAAAAACACCACCTAAATTTGTCATATTATTTTCTCCTCCGTTGATAATTCAGTTAAAAATCTTAAAAGGCCCGACAGGTTCTCACAAACCAGGTCCGGTTGATAATTCGAGTTTGCCAAATCTTCCCGTTTAGTCTCACCGCTGAGCACAAGGGCGGTTTTCACCCCGGAAGTCTGCCCCAGGGCAATGTCGGTATAGAGCCGGTCTCCAACCATCATCATCTCGCCTACATCCAGGCTCCATTTTCGGGCAAGCTCCACAACAATGCCCGGGTTCGGTTTGCCCAAAATGACATCTGGCAGTCTGCCCGTGCTTGTTTCAATTAAAGCCATAAACGAGCCGATATCCGGCAGCGGACCGACCGGTGATGGGCAATTTAAGTCCGGGTGTGTGGCAAGATAAGGAAGACCGCGCCGCAGACCGAGACAAAAGTCGACCAGTTTTTGGTAGGTAAGCTCCGTGTCATAGCTCAACACGAGCACATCGGGCTCATCCTCCACAAGCTCAATTCCCCCGTCAAGAAAATTGCGCTGCAGGCTCTCAGTGCCCACAAGAAAGACTTTTTTGCCAGGGAAGTTGCTTTTCAGGTATGCAATGGTTGCATCTCCGGCGGTATAGATATGGACATCTTCTTGCTTTACCCCCAGGGCGGTGAGTTTGGCAACATACTCCAGCTCACCACGAGACGTGTTGTTTGTCAGAAAGGTAAATTTGATCTTATTTTTATTAAACCAATCGAGAAGTTCGAGCGCACCTGGCAGAAGTGCATCGCCCAAAAAAAAGGTGCCGTCCATATCAAGAATAAAAGCAGAAGGTAGTTGATTCATGTGTTTTTTCACAGTTAATTGCATTTTACTTATAGATTTTATATAATCGGACTTAATAATAAACTAAAACAAATAATAAGGAGAATAATGGAAACAAAAACCTATTCTATCCCAAACATCAGCTGTATGCATTGTGTCAACCGAATTCAGCAAGCAATCCTCGCAATCGAAGGTGTCGATTTCGCTGAGGCTGATCTTGTTTCACTTAGCCTTACCGTGGATTTTGAAGCTCCTGCCGATGATCAAACAATTCGCCAGGCTTTGGAGTCGATTGGATATCCGGCGACTGTATGAGCGAAAAAGAACACGTTAATCTGCCCATCCTGGGGATGACCTGTGCCAACTGCGCAGTTAGTGTTGAACGCGCTTTAAAACGAACGGATGGGGTGGATGAGGCGTTGGTTAATCTCTCGTCAGAACGCGTTGCGGTCACATTCGACGGCAGTAAGGCAGAACTAAACAACCTGGTTCAAAGCGTTCAAAACGCCGGTTACGATGTGGCAACCGGAGAAGCAGTTCTATCGATCCCGGAATTGAGTGACCCGGTCAATGCTGCCCGCATTGAGAAAGCCTTGGAAAACAAACCAGGCATTATTTCGAGCCAGGCTAATCCAGTGGCAGAAAAGCTGAACCTTGTCTATGTTCCTACGATCACGAATGTCAACGAAATCATGGAACTGGTCACAAAAGCTGGCTTCAGCCCGATTTTGACTGACCGCGATCTTGACGATCCCGAGTCGAAAGCACGTCAAAAAGCAATTATGGAGCAAAAGCGGCTACTTTTCATCTCACTGGCGTTGACAATCCCGATCTTTATCTTGCAAATGGGCAGTGAATTTGGCTTGTTGCCAAGCTTTATAAGTGAGGCACCCTGGTTGAATTGGGTTCTTTTCGCCCTGGCGACACCTGTACAATTTTATGTGGGGCGCTCCTATTATGTTAACGCCTGGAAGGCTCTAAAGAATAGATCTGCAAACATGGACGTCCTGGTCGCGCTGGGTACGTCTGTTGCTTACTTTTTCTCAATCCTGGTAATGTTTGGAATGCTGCCTGGGATGGTTTACTTTGAGACCTCAGCCACGATCATCACTTTGGTTAGGCTCGGAAAATACCTGGAAACAAAGGCAAAATCCGGCGCAGGCGATTCGATCAAGAATCTGCTCAGCCTCAAACCTACCAAAGCACGCATCCTGCGGGATGGACAGGAAGTTGAGATCGACTCTGGTGACCTTGTTCCCGGCGACATGGTCGTGGTCCGCCCGGGCGAAAAACTGCCCACAGATGGCATTGTTGTTGAAGGACAATCCAGCATGGACGAGAGTATGCTGACCGGGGAATCGAAACCGATTGACAAAAACCCCGGCGACGAGGTTTTTGGTGCGACTCTGAACAAGAACGGACGAATCGTTTTTAAAGCCACAAAAGTTGGTCGGGATACCTTCCTCAGCCAGATCATTAAAATGGTTGAAGATGCTCAAACGAGCAAAGCACCTATCCAGCAGCTTGCAGACAAGATATCGTCTGTTTTTGTACCTATTGTGATTGGTGTTGCTGTTTTAACTTTTATTTTGTGGTATTTCGTGATTCCTTCTCCTGAAAGTCACGCCATGCACGGCACGATCACTCCGCTGGCAAACGCCATCATCAATACTGTAGCAGTGTTGGTGATTGCCTGCCCATGCGCCATGGGTTTGGCAACCCCTACCGCCGTAATGACCGGAACAGGAAGAGCCTCCGAACTTGGCATCCTCTTCAAATCGGGAGAAGCGTTGGAAGCAACTGGCGGAGCGGACACGATCCTGTTTGACAAAACCGGCACCCTTACTGTTGGCAGACCACAGCTGACTGATATCAAACCACTCTCAGACCGGTTTAGCGAAGAAGAACTGCTCAACCTGGCTGCTTCTGCAGAAAGCGGCAGTGAACACCCCCTGGCAGATGCGATTGTTGCCGAGGCAACTATGCGCAATCTCAAATTACAAGCATTGGGATCGTTCCGCAACTATCCGGGCAAAGGAATTCGAGCAACGATCGATGAGAAGACAGTCGTGGTTGGAAACAGTCGCTTTATTACCTCACAAAAGATTGAGATCCCTGACGAAATCATGCAAAAGATGAGAGCGCTGGAAGCAGAAGCCAAAACTGTTGTGTTGATTGTCATCGACAGCGAGATTGAAGGTTTGTTCGGTATCACCGATGCACTCAAACCAACCTCGAAACAGGCTGTGGCTGAACTTCAAAAAGCAGGCTTGTACACAGGCATGCTCACCGG
>CAZMZQ010000063.1:0-8201 GCA_964570745.1 uncultured Anaerolineaceae bacterium | reverse complement strand
CTTGCTTTGTCTTCATTGCCGTAGGCTTCAACATATTTCCATTCAATAGGAAAAAGGATTTTCTTACCATCTCTACCCTCACCATAAATCAAGGCATCGATCGAAGTGCACTGACTCCCTCTTGTTGACTTTACTTCATTAAGGAGGTCATCATCACTGATTGCTTCAAATTGAATAAATGCTGGTAGGAACTTGTCAGTTGTCAACGGAAATACATCGATAATGTCAGGATAAATATTCTTAATAATGGTAAAGACAGCTTGCTCGTCATCTCTGATTGGAAACAGATGGTTCAGACAGGCAACTTGTGAGGAAAGAGGGTGGTTGGTTAATTGACCATTCCACCAGGATATTTTGTTTCGTTTGAAGTAATCAAGAATTGTTTGTCTCGACGGTGCGAAAAGGTTGTTATTCTCGTCTTGTAGAATAAACGGGTAGCTATGCTTTCTGAATATGCCCTGCCCCATATCCCCATTGAAGACGGAGTTGTTTTGCATTAAATTTTGTACCCGAACATATTGAGAATTTTTATAGTTCACAAGGTGCCTATTTTGCTGCATGGTTTGCTCCAGGTTGATTTTACCTTAGACTGATATTGCTATAAATGAAACGAGAGCAGATCCCGGGGATAGCCGACAGAATGAAAAGAGCGACAATTTTGCGTTATCTATTGACGCAACTTTATTAATAGCTGAACAGATTGATTGTGCGAAATCAACAAGCGTCTGAGAAACTTAAATACAGCGGCACCGTTAGGTTTACAAAAAAAAGATATAAAATTGCTCCTTTTAGCTCAAGAACGGTTATGTCACAATCAATCTGGTCACTTTACCCAGGAAGGCTTTTGTGCGGATATATGCTCGGTTTTCAGGATAGTAACCAAGCAAAGGAAAGACCTTTTCTTTGTTTTGAGTGTGGAAAGCCCTTAAAATCGCCTTAGAAAATTTGAGAAGACTACCTGTCGAAGTGCTGCCCTTATGGATAATGAATACAGTAAATTCATCATCAACGACAAGTGGTTTGTGGTCTCTGATTAGGCGCAGCCACAAGCTATACTCCACAACTTCGTTCTTGCCCTCGTTAAAGCCTCCATATTGGTTGGCAAATTCACGTTTCATAAAAGTGTTTTCGTGAGAGATTATATTCATAGCAGAAAGGGCTGTTTCTGGTTTGTCCCGAAGCAAATATGTTTGAGGGATAATAATCTTTCTTCCAGATAATTCTATTAAAAAATTGCCAGTAAGCCAGGTAATATCCGGGTTTTTATGAAAATAATCCGCAACTTTATTCAAGGAATCGCGATCAAGATAATAATCATCAGAATGCAAATAATGGACAACATCACCCGTTGCCACTTCGGTCGCGACATTCAGGGCGTTTCCAACCCCTTTTGGATCAGATTGGAAAAATTTGATAACATAGCGGTTTTTATTTCGTTCAATATATTCATTGATGATCTTCAAAGTCGAATCGGTTGAATAGCCATCATTGATGATGTGTTCTATGTTCAAATAACTTTGGTTCTCAATACTTTTCAAAGCGTTTTCCAGGAACAGCTCGCTATTAAAAGTACAGGTAATGATACTGATCTTGATACTCTTCATTAATAAAATTCCTTCTTATCGGTTTTAACCCGATATCAATAATTTAGTTATTTTAGTCGATTTTCCTGTCTGCAAAAACGAACAAAACTTATGGTGACTTCTGCCGGAAGCATTTGGGTTAAAGATGGGAGTTTGAAAATTCCGTAAAAGGATTAAAGAAGGTAAAACCTCAAATAATCGTGAAATAAATAACAATCTGACAATTTCACCTGCCCGATTTTGGGTTATCGGTTACAATACTACAGAAAGCTTTCCTATAAACAGGAAGCTCAATTTTGACGTGTGAGAAGAAGACTTAGCCCTATTACACAAAACAGGAGAAAATAAATGAAACGTGAAATGGTAATGACTGATGCCAATGAAGCAACCGCACATGTGGCATACAGGCTAAACGAAGTAATCGCCATCTACCCCATCACCCCCTCATCGGGTATGGGTGAATTTGCTGACCAATGGGCAGCAGAAGGCGTACAAAACATTTGGGGGACTGTCCCTACTGTAGTCGAAATGCAGTCCGAAGGTGGCGCGGCTGGCGCAGTGCATGGTGCTCTACAAGCTGGTTCACTTTCAACCACATTTACTGCCTCACAGGGTCTCTTACTGATGATCCCAAACATGTACAAAATTGCTGGTGAGCTTTCCCCGGCGGTTTTCCATGTTTCCGCCCGTTCGTTGGCTGCCCAGGCATTGTCCATTTTCGGAGATCACTCTGATGTTATGGCAGTTCGCCAGACTGGCTGGGGCTTGCTGGCGAGTAATTCTCCCCAGGAAGCCCAGGATACCGCTCTCATCGCGACAGCAGCGTCTTTGCGTTCTCGCATCCCCTTTGTTCACTTTTTTGATGGTTTTCGCACCTCACATGAGATCAACAAAATTGAACGACTAACTGATGACGATCTGCGTGAAATGATCGATGATGAAATGATCCGGGCTCACCGCAGCCGCGCTCTTTCACCAGACAAACCTTTCATTCGTGGTACTGCCCAAAACCCCGATACCTATTTCCAGGGTCGTGAAACTGTAAATCGCTACTACCCCGAAGCTATCCGCATCGTGCAGGAAGAGATGGACCGTTTTGCGGATCTGACTGGCCGCCAGTATCGATTGGTTGAATACTACGGCGCTCCGGATGCTGACCGCGTGGTTGTGATCATGGGTTCCGGTGCTGAGACAGCCTCCGAAGTTGCCAAATATCTCAACGCTCGCGGCGAAAAGATCGGTGTCATCATTGTGCGTCTTTACCGCCCCTTCCCTGTGCAACAATTTATCGATGCTATTCCGGCAACTGTGAAGAAAATTAGCGTGCTCGATAGAACCAAAGAGCCCGGTTCAATTGGCGAACCGCTTTACCAGGATGTTGTCAATGCCCTTACTATTGGTCTGAATGATGGCAGCGTTGCCTGCCCATCGATGCCCCTGGTTACCGCCGGGCGATACGGTCTTTCTTCCAAGGACTTCACCCCTGCCATGGTCAAAGGTGTTTTTGATAACCTGGCAAAAGCAGCCCCCAAGGAACATTTTACGATTGGTATCGAAGATGACGTCACCAATCTGAGCCTCGATTTCGACCCGAGCTTTGAAATTCTGCCTGATAATGTAATCCAGGCAATGTTTTTCGGGCTTGGCTCTGACGGGACCGTTGGTGCAAACAAAAACTCGATTGTAATCATTGGTGAAGAAACTCCAAACTATGCCCAGGGTTATTTTGAATACGACTCGAAAAAGTCTGGTGGTGTGACGGTTTCTCACCTGCGATTTGGTCCCGAACCGATCCGCGCTCCATATTTCATCTCGGATAACGAAGCTAACTTCGTTGCCTGCCACCAGGTTAGTTTTGTAGACCGCTTCGATCTGCTCAAATATTCCCGCCCTGGTTCCGTTTTCTTGCTCAACACAATTTCGAGCACGGAAGAAGTTTGGGATACCCTGCCGGTTGAGATGCAAAAAGATATGGTTGCCAAGAATATCCAGTTTTATGTGATCGATGCATACAAAGTTGCCGAAGCCACAGGAATGGGTAAACGCATCAACACGATCATGCAGACGTGTTTCTTCGCCATCAGCGGTGTTTTACCGCGAGATGAAGCGATTGCCGCTATCAAAAAATCGATTGAAGATACCTATGGCAGCAAGGGCGAAAAAGTTGTCCAAATGAACTACAACGCAGTGGATCAGGCAGTCGCCAATATGTATAAAGTCGACTACCCGAAGGAAGTCACCAGCCAGCACAACCGCCGTCAACCAGTTCCTGACAAGGCGCCAGTATTCGTAAAAGAAGTATTGGGCGAGATGATCGCACGCAATGGGGATAAGATCCCTGTGAGCAAATTACCAGATGACGGCACTTATCCTTCCGGCACAACCCGCTGGGAAAAGCGCAATATCGCTCTTGAGATTCCTATCTGGGAACCTGATCTTTGTATTCAGTGCGGCCGCTGTTCGTTTGTTTGCCCTCACGCAGCCATTCGAACCAAGGTTTACCCCACTGAACTGCTCGCAACTGCGCCAGCAACCTACAAGAGCAAACCTTCCAATTTCCGTGAGTGGAAAGAAGGTTATTCCTGGACTGTCCAGGTTGCCCCTGAAGATTGTGTCGGTTGTGGTTTATGTGTAGAAAATTGCCCCGGTAAAGACAAGACCAACCCTGAACGACATGCTATTAACATGGGTGCCCAGCCTCCTGTCCGCGAAACTGAAACCGAGAACTGGGAATACTTCCTGAATCTTCCGTTATTACCTCGTGAAGATGTGAGACCGACAAATATCAAGAATTCCCAGCAGCTTGAACCTTTGTTTGAGTTCTCAGGTGCTTGCGGTGGCTGTGGTGAAACTCCGTATGTCAAGCTGGCAAGCCAGTTGTTTGGCGATCGCATGATCGTTGCGAACGCTACCGGTTGTTCCTCGATTTATGGTGGAAATCAGCCGACCACGCCCTGGGCTGTCAATCAGAAGGGTAAGGGACCTGCCTGGTCAAACTCATTATTTGAAGATAACGCCGAGTTTGGTTTGGGTCTGAGGCTGTCTGTGGACAAGTCTTCAGAAATCGCCAGAGAACTGCTCTCGAAGCATGCAGACGCTGTCGGGCGAGACCTCACAGATGCATTACTGAATGCCGATCAAAGCGACGAAGCTGGCATCAACGAACAGCGCAAGCGCGTCGCTAAACTCAAAGAAATCCTCGCTGGTAAAAAAGAGGACGAACTTGTTCAGTTGCTTTCAGTTGCCGAATACCTGGTGAAGAAGAGTGTCTGGATCATGGGTGGAGACGGCTGGGCTTACGACATTGGTTACGGCGGTCTGGATCACGTTTTGGCTTCCGGTCACAATGTCAACGTCCTTGTTTTGGATACCGAAGTTTATTCCAACACTGGTGGTCAGAGTTCCAAGGCAACTCCAATGGGAGCTGTTGCCAAGTTCGCTGCCAATGGTAAAGAACGCCCGAAGAAAGACCTGGGTATGATCGCCATGACCTATGGAAATATTTATGTCGCTCGTGTTGCGATGGGAGCCAGTGATGCTCAGACGCTGAAAGCTTTCAACGAAGCTGATGCTTACGACGGACCATCACTGATCATTGCTTATTCGCACTGTATCAACCACGGCATCGATATGAAGCTGGGACTTGTTCAGCAGAAACTGGCTGTCAATTCCGGTGCCTGGGTACTCTATCGCTACGATCCTCGTTTGATGGCTGAAGGCAAAAACCCGCTGCAGCTTGATTCCAAGGCACCAACAGTCAGCGTGGCAGATTATGCTTACAATGAAAACCGCTACCGAATGCTGCTCAGGCAGGATGAGGAACGCGCTGAAGAGCTAATGAGGAAAGCCGAAATCGATGCGGAACGCCGTTGGTCCATGTATTCACAGTTAGCTGGACTCGATTATTCGAGCTATAAACTCGATTTGAACCAGGACGCTCCGGTTATGGAAGGCGTTCCGGCTGAAGCAGCAGAAGGATGGGCGGGTCCCAAGGGAACGACCCCTAATGCAGAACCCTTTCCTGAATCAGCCACCAAAGAACCCTCCAGTGACCCAGCTTTGACCCCAGCCGACCCGCCCGAACTGAACAAAGCCGGGAGAAAAGCTGACGAAGAGCTGAAAAGCACAAACCAAAACAAATCCAGCTCAAACCTTTAGCACAGATTTTTTGTAAGATAAAACAGGAGACTCACAAGGTCTCCTGTTTTTGTCAATATTACAGCGTATTACGTTATTAGGAGTGAGTTGACACACTTCATTTTTTGGAGCTCTGACCTGTTATCACCTGCGTTTTCACTTCTCTGGGACCCAGACACTTTGCCTCTGTCTTCAATTTTCATTCAACATGGCGTAATTCCATGCCTATCTAAGGTAAAATTGAATAGGCACCAATCCATAAGGTCGGAAAAAAATGACAGCAATCGATGACATCAAACAACGAATTGACCTTGTTGATACCGTCTCACAGACGGTGAAACTCAAGCGCACCGGCAAGAACTACATCGGATTTTGTCCGTTTCACAGCAACACGCGCACCCCTTCTTTTGTTGTCTTCCCAGAAACTCAGACCTGGCGCTGTTTTGGACAGTGTAACGAGGGCGGCGACCTGTTTGGTTATGTTATGAAACGCGATAACCTTGATTTCCAGGAGACACTCAAACAATTGGCCGAAAAAGCCGGTGTGGTGCTCAAACCGCAAACTCCTGCAGATATCAAACAAGACCAGGTTCGCCAGACCTTGACCGAGGTCATGGAATCTGCGCTGGAATTCTTCAGAAAGCAGATGCTGGATACTGAACCGGGCAGAAAAGCGCTTGAATATCTGCATAACCGCAAGCTCACCGATGAGACGATCAAAATCTGGGGTTTGGGGTATGCTCCTGACAGCTGGAACCAATTGCTCGATCACCTGCTTGCAAAAGGTTATACCCGCGACCTGATCCTGAAAGCGGGCTTGCTCAGCCAGGGTGAGGACGGCAGGGTTTACGATCGTTTCCGCGATCGTCTTATGTTCCCAATCCGCAATCCTTTCGGTAAAATGGCTGGCTTTGGGGGACGTGTCCTCAACCCGGATGATGTACCCAAGTATCTTAACTCTCCAGCTACCGAGGTTTTTGACAAAGGTCGCCTGCTTTACGGGCTCGACCTGGCACGCGCTGGTATGCGCACCCAAGACCAGGCCGTGATCGTCGAAGGATATATGGATGTGATCGGCTTACACCAGGCTGGTTTCAATAACGCAGTCTCACCAATGGGTACGGCGCTGACTGAAGCGCAGTTCAACCTGATTAAAAAAATTACCACCAATATCATCCTTGCTCTCGACCCTGACGCAGCGGGGCAGATGGCAACCATGCGCGGTCTCGATACGGCCCGAAAAGCCATGGATCAAAGCGAAGAGCTGACTGTCAATTCGAAAGGTTTGCTGCAAATTGAACGTTCGCTCAAGGCAGATATCCGTGTGACCGAACTCCCGGAAGGGCTTGACCCTGATGAAATTGTGCTTGATGATCCTGACAGGTGGAGTGAAATCCTGAGCAATGCCAAACCGATTATCAATTATGTTATGGACAGCCTGGCTTCTGGTCAGGATTTAAGTGACCCGAAAGTTAAAAGAGAAATTGCCGACCAGGTGCTGCCGCTCCTTGAAGATGTGGCCAGTCCTATTGAGCGGGATGCCTACCGCCTGCGACTGGCGACCTTGCTGCGGCTTGATGAGCGCACCCTTGTTCTTTCCACGAACCAGGTTCTGCGCGAACGCGACCGAAGCAAACGTAGACAAACAAAACCAACAGAAGTTAGCAGCCAAATCATATCGCTCGAGAGGCGAAACCGACCGCTGGAGGAATTCACGCTGGTTAACCTATTAACTGAACCGGAATCCTTATATTTGATCAATCGGGCTTTAGTCAGTTTTGGACTGCCCGAATTGACCCGGGTTGATTTTCAGTATGGGGATTATCAGCACTTGTTTGACTTGTTGAAAAGCAGTCTTGAACAGGACGAATACGAAGCGATTGATTACCTTGAACTGAAAACATCTGAGATCGAAGACATCATAAAACTTCCTGAAAAACCCGTAAGTGCAGACACGGAAGATCAAGCAAAATTATTCAAAGATCGCTTGCGAACTATTCTGCACATCCGCCGAAACAATATCGAAGACCGTCTGCAAGAAATTTATTTTCTTCAAAATGAGGCTGATGAACAAACATATACCAGCAACGAAGCCAATGTGCTCTATATGGACTTGATCGAAGCAAGACGAAGAATCGACGAGGCATTGATCTCACCAGAAACCGGTGGTGCAGGGCGCGCACGAAACGTCCCCGGAGTCTATCGCAAAAAAAGGAGATAAAATGGCAGAATCACCAGATTTGCCCGAAAAACCGGTTTCAACGGGGACACCACGGGTTGAAGAAGAATTCCGCCCCGAGGATATAGAAAGCTCTGATGACCCCATTCAGCTTTATCTGCGTGATATTAATCAATCACAATTATTGGATGCTCAAGATGAATTTCATCTCGCGAATATGATCCAGGCGAGAGAGCACTTAGCAGCTTTCCAGTCAGATGAGTTTGAACTGGATATCAAAAGTGTCCTGGTAGATATGAATT
>CAZMZQ010000062.1:0-8303 GCA_964570745.1 uncultured Anaerolineaceae bacterium | reverse complement strand
TTTATGAAAAATCTACAACTACGCGCAGCAATTTATGGCCATGCTGTCGGAGACGCGTTGGGCTTGCCGGTTCAATTTAAACCACGGGATAGCTTCCACATAACCGGAATGACCGGCTACGGCACCTTTAACATGCCCCCTGGTTCCTGGTCAGACGACACTTCTCTGACAATAGCAACCTGTGATTCTATCCGTGAAAATGGTGGGCAGGTCAACCCCGCAGACATCTTTAAAAGATTCGAAGATTGGTATTATCGCAACCTCTACACCCCTACCAACCTCGCCTATGATATCGGATGGGCAACCTCACAGGCTATCGAAGCAAAACGTGGAGAAAGCGGTTTATATTCCAACGGCAACGGCTCATTGATGCGCATCCTGCCGCTTGCTTTCACTTCCGCTAACGACGAGTTGATCGCAGAAGTTTCTGCGCTCACCCATGCTCATGAAATTTCCAAAAAAGCTTGCCAGATTTATGTCCGCGTTGCCCGTGCACTGCTGCAATGCAAGGATTTCACCCTGGAAGAAGCAGAGCCTTTCGAACGTTTGCAAAACCTGGCTGATTTGAGCAGGGATCAGATTAAATCGTCTGGTTACGTCGTAGACTCGCTCGAAGCCGCGCTTTGGTGTTTGCAGACCACCCAAACCTACCAGGATTGCGTCTTGAAGGCGGTTAACCTCGGTGACGATACTGACTCTATTGCAGCGATCGCAGGTGGGTTAGCTGGGATTAAATATGGCTACAGTGCGATTCCGCAAGACTGGTTAGAAAGTTTACTGGCTAAAGAGGTTATCGAGAGTTGCCTTTTCTAATCGGCATTAATTGCATTTATTTCTTACACGGTCTGAGACTTTTGTGATAACGCTATTTCGGTTTATCTTCTTTTGGATAGTGCACTTTCATCCTGCGGTCGAGATCCCGTCTGGATAAGAAGACTTTATGCCCGCAGGTCAAACAGACCAAGCCAATATCGGCTCCTATGCGGACCACTTCCCATTCAAACCCTCCGCAAGGATGCGCCTTCCGCAGTCGGACTTTATCACCAACACTTACTTCCGCAAACATGACGCTTATTATAACGCCATGATATAATCGGTCGTTGTCAAATACTGGTATCACTCTGATAGAAGAATAATGCTAAATTTGAACCCAGCCACCCTGATCGCGCGAATAATCACACTCGTCATAGCTTTTACCGTGCACGAGTTTTCACACGCATACGTAGCCAACCGTTTTGGTGACGATACCCCAGGGCATGCCGGGCGTCTTACGCTCAACCCATTGAGACATCTCGACCCCATTGGCTCATTTATGCTCGTTCTGGTTGGTTTTGGCTGGGCAAAACCTGTACCGATTAACCCCTATGTTATCCGGCAAAACAACAAAGCCGGGGTCATGCTGGTTTCACTTGCTGGTCCGTTTTCAAATCTTTTGCTGGCACTGCTTGCCGCCCTCCCATTACGTATGGGCCTCCTCCCAACCACTTACCAGGTTAGCAGCTTTTTGCCTACTCCGGGCTATTTCCTGATCGAATTCATTTATACCAATGTAGCCCTGTTCCTGTTCAACATGCTTCCTCTCGCCCCACTTGATGGCGAAAAGGTGCTGGAATTTCTGCTACCCCACTCATGGCAAGGCGTTTTACAGGGGATTCGGCAATACGGTCCCTTTATTCTTCTGGGGTTTGTCTTTTTGGGTCCGTATATCGGTTTTGATCTTTTTGGAGTTGTCATCCGCAAACCATTATTGGCAATTGTGAGCTTCCTGATCGGCAGATAAACTTTCACTGCTATGGCATATTTCATCTATATTGTCCAGTGTGCGAACGACTGCTTTTATACCGGCTGGAGCACTGACCCGCTGCGCCGGTTAAAACAACACAATGCTGGTAAAGGCGCACGTTATACCCGCATGAATGGTCCCTGCGAATTGGTTTATGTTGAAGAAGTGCCGGATTTGAGCAGTGCATTAAGGCGGGAGTTGAAAGTCAAACGGTTGGGGCATCTTCAAAAAACAGCTCTAATTGCGAATGATGACCTGAATTGTCTCGATCAATTACAGCAGGATCGGGATAAGCCGTTAGTGGATCCTTCTTGCGCCAATGACTACCAATACAACCCCGAAAAGGACCAGTCCCAAGACCCCCAAGGCTAAAAACCGGGCTTCGTTTGAAAAAACACGCTGAAAAAACCCGGGTTGAGAGCCGGGAGTTGGCTCGGGGGAAATCTCTTTTGGCAAAACCAGGTTCGAAAGAACATCTGTCGTCGGGCTGGGTGTAGGCAGTCTAATCTCTGCTGTTAAAAGATCAGCATCCGGGGTTTGTGTGCCCTGTCCCAACTCGATCTCGCCGCCTTTGACAATTACCAAAATATCTCCGGGATAAATAATTGACTCTTCAGTGAGGTTGTTTAGGGTCAGAATTTCCTGTAAGCTAACACCGTACAATTCGACTATGTTATAAAGAAACTGCCCCTCCAATACAACGTGCCTTATACCACCATCCAGCCAGGGTGTTGCTGTCTGAGAATACAATTCCACTGGCAGGGTTGGCGCAACCGTGGGGTTACTTTGCGGCGTTTCCCCTTGCCCTTGCAGCGCTGCCGATACCGTGGTGGAGTTAACCAGATGCAGGCATAAGAGCCCACAAACAGCCAGGATAGGTATGATAAATTTGCCTGAATCTTTCATATTTTTTAACCAAAGGTCAACTTAATATTATAGCTGAATCAGAAAATGTCAAAACCTGGAACTACTTTGATCAGTTTACGTCCTCTTACTATGGATAATATTCTCACCTGCTTGTATAGTTATGCTTTTTTGCTCTTTTCAAATAGCAGGTATATTAATGATCAATGCGTTATTACGAAAGCCTGACCAGAAAAGGTGCAGTTGAAATATGTTGAACCAACAAAAGACAAATATTCCACAATCAAGTGAGCGAAATAGCCATCCCATCATTAAGCAAGTTCTTTTTGCCATGGGGATCGGTTTTGTCCTGGCAGCTCTTGTGCTGGCTGGGGTTTTGTGGAAGTATGAACGTGATCATGCCCAATCTATTTTCCCCGGTGTATCTGTTGCCGGGGTAGACCTCTCCGGGCTGACCCTCGGACAAGCGGTGGTTAAAGTAAACGCCAGCTTAACCTATGGTGAGAGCGGGCAAATCCAGTTTTTTGATGGGCAAAACCGCTGGGTATATCGTCCGGAAGAATTGGGCTTTTCTTACAACCCTATCGAAGCTGTTAACAATGCTTTCGCAATCGGGAGGGGAAAGGGCGCTTTCCGCAATCTGAACGAGCAGCTACGGGCTATGCGCAAAGGAATTAACATCAACCCTGGCATAGTCTACGACCAGGCAAAGGCTTATAAGGTTGTCCAGGAGCTTGCCCGTCAATCCAATATTGAAAAAGTGGAACCTTCCATCAAACTGGAGCAGTCCAGCATTAATGTTGTTCAAGGGAAGACTGGCAGAACAGTGGATATCAACGCAACTCTGAACAGTCTTCAACCATTCTTCTTAGTCCAGCAAAACGGTTCTGTTAACCTGGTGATCGAAGAGCACATCCCTGTTACCGCCAATGTCGAAAACACTGCCACTTTGGCTGAAAGCATCCTCAGCGAACCGTTTACCATCGAGGCTTCAGAATCTGCAAACGGATCAGGACCCTGGGTTATCGAGCCTGATAGCCTGGCTTCACTTTTAATTATTGAACAAAAGCATGATCAGGGAAAAACCGAATATCAGCTCTCGTTAAACCGCCCTGCCTTAGTGGCTTACATCGGCAGCATTGCCCCATCTTTGCAGGTTGACCCCGTCAATCCCCGTATGATCTTTAATGACGACACCCGGCAGCTGGAGCTGCTTGATCATGCTGTCATTGGCAAGTCTGTCGATGTGGAAAAAAGTGTGGACGACATCATCGAAAAAATCCAGTCGGGGCAACATAAGACCACTCTGGTCATGAAAACTGTAGATCCGGCAGTCAAAGATGATACTCTGGCAGCAGATCTTGGTATCACAGAATTGGTGGCTGAAACAACCTCTTATTTCCATGGTTCCGATGCTGCCCGTGTGCAAAACATTCGCGTTTCTTCACAAAGCTTTCACGGATTGCTGGTTGCGCCTGGTGAAGTTTTTTCGATGGCTAAGTATCTGACCGATATCAGCCTTGATAATGGTTATGCAGAGGCTCCGATCATCGTTGGAGACGAGACGGTCGATGGTGTCGGCGGAGGAATTTGCCAGGTCAGCACCACCTTGTTCCGAAACGCGTTTTTTGGCGGTTTCCCAATCGTTGAGCGGCACGCACATGCTTATCGGGTCAGTTATTACGAACAACAATCAAACGGTTGGGCTGATTCCAACCTGGCCGGGCTGGACGCTACAGTCTATGTTCCACTCGTCGATTTCAAATTTCGCAATGACACCCCTTACTGGCTCTTGATGGAAACCTATGCCACCAACACTTCTCTCACCTGGAAGTTTTACTCAACCGGTGATGGTCGCCAGGTCAGCTGGTGGACAACCGGAATCACCGATGTGGTCAGTCCTCCCGATGATGTTTATCGCGAAGATCCCACGCTTCCGACCGGTGAAATCCGCCAGGTAGACTGGCCAGTTTACGGTGCCACTGTTGAAGCATATCGCACTGTAACTCGTGACGGTGAAGTTTACCTGAGCGATACCATCCGAACAGTCTATACTGCCTGGCCAGCTGCATACAAGTACGGACCGGGAACTGATATCCCCTGATGCAAAAGGCAGAATTGCTTTTCAAGCCTATGGTAGAATTTATTTATTGGCAAAAGCCAGTTAACACAAAAAGATAGAAAATGGAGATGTCCATGATAAATCAAGAATTGTTAGACATGTTACGCTGCCCTGCATGCGTTAAAGAGAAAAAGGGAGAACTCGAGTTCTATCAGGATAGCTGGCTTATTTGTACAGATTGTGATCGAAAATATCCGGTTTGGGAAGAGATCCCGATCATGCTGATTGATGAGGGCGACAAATGGCAAGCTACCCGTAAAGAAGAGCTGCCCATCCCTGCCCCGAAGCCGGATTAAGAAAAAACCAAGCTCAAACCTAACGCCTGGCACATACCAGGCGGTTTGTTTCAGGATGCATTATGTCTAAAGAAATTAAGAAAAATAAGTTCAGCCTCCCAAAAGGCAGAACAGCTGTCATTCTCGCTGTTCTTTTGGTTTTGGTTTTAATCGCCTCGGTTTTCATCTACCGGGCGACCAGCGATTTAATTGCAAAAGCGACAATATTCAATCCCGGCGGTGCGCCGGTGCTCAACAGCCCTACAGCTGACCCTAATACTAATTCACAGCCCGGAGAGCCCACCCCAACTACCGCAATCTCCCTGGACACCTTCACTATGCCAACAGCCTGGGATGGAAAATCACGGGTCAACCTGCTTGTCATGGGGTTGGACTCGCGCAGCCCTGATGCCGCCAACCCGTTGACCGACACAATGATTCTTTTCACCCTGGATCCGGTGGCTAATACTGCTGGAATGATCTCCATCCCCCGCGACTTATGGGTAAAGATACCCGGGGGCGAATACAACAAAATAAACACTGCTTATAGTGTGGGTGAAATGTATCAACTACCTGGCGGTGGACCTGGTTTAGCTTCAAGAACGGTTGAAAACCTGCTGGGCGTGCCAATCGATTATTACGCCCAAATTGACTTTGGCGCTTTCATCGAGTTAATCGACTTAATTGATGGTGTGAAAATTACCAATACCGATAGTATCCAGCTAAATATCGTCGATACTACGTTTTCACAATGGCTGGAACCCGGCACTTACACACTGAATGGAGAATTAGCACTTGCATATGTCCGCTACCGCGAACCAGAGGGCGGGGATATAGCTCGATCCCAGCGCCAGCAGCAGGTTATCATGGCTGTTCGAGACCGCATTCTTCACTTTAATATGCTGCCTACCCTGATTCAACGCGCACCACAGCTTTATGAGAGTCTTTCGAAAGGCATCAACAGCAACCTTTCACTGCAACAAATCATCCAGCTGGGAATCAAGGTTCTCAATGATATTCCTCGTGACCAGATTACCCATACCGCAATAGGCTGGCAGCAGGTTACATCCGGCACAAGCCCTGATGGTCTCTCGATTCTTCGCCCTATACCATCAAAAATACGTGAATTGCGCGACGAGGTATTTTCAGGTACCACACTCTTTGATCCCGAAAATGCCGCCAGCTTGCAGGAAATTCTCCAGCAAGAGGCCGCTACAGTTGCCATTCATAACGCCTCTTCACAGACAGGGTTAGCTGAAAGAGCATCAACCTGGCTCCAGAGTCAGGGCATCCATGTGATCGAAGTTGGCAATGCTGCTTATTCAGCAACATCGACGATCACTTTTTACGGTGCCAAACCTTACACTTTGCGTTACCTCAAGGAATTTGCCGGAATCACACAGGATTACCATGTATTTTATGCTTACGATCCTGCAATTAGCCCCCAGATTGTTTTAGTTTTGGGCGACGATTTCGCAGCGAATAATAATTTGCCCTGATTAATTAATCGGAATTTAAACTGATTACAAGCAGTAAAAAAGCATGGTATACCATGCTTTTTTACTATTGGGGACTCTGCGGTTTCAAAACTTATGGCGACAGTAATTCATTCAGCCTTGTTGCCAAATCAGCCAACGCTCTGCTTATAGTCTCTGGCTCGCCTGTTGCCAGGCTCTCCTGCGCCTGTGAGATCAATGCACCAACCGGGTCAGGGTCTTTAAGCAGTCCCAGACGGCTGATTGCCCTTTCAAGATCATAATTGCTGGCATAAGCCAGCGCAATTTTTTCGCGATAATCAGCTTTGTAAACCTGGCTCAGCTCCTGCGGCAAGGCATCAGCATTCACAACCGGTGCTACCAATAACGATATCACAAGCCCGATTGCCAGTCCTAAAATCAAGCCAGTCAAAAGGTACCAATGTCTTTTTTCGTGTTCTTCCATCAGTCACCTGCCTGTGGGTATTTCCAGTCCTGGTAGACGGCCAGATCCAAGCCAGTAAGCAGGTTTTCAAGCAGATCCATATCTCCCTGGGGATAGCCTATCGAGTCCGCATAGGATAGACTTGTACCTATTAAAGTAAACGGATCGCTGTTGCTGATTTTTGCCAATTGATCCAGCGCCAAAGCAGAATCAGAATTGTAGCTAAACGATTCAGCGACCATCAAAACCAAATCCGTTTGATAATCGATCCTTAAATCAGTCATCGATGCGTCTGTCGGCGCTTTTGGAGGCATCACGAGCCAGCCAAAAGCCAATCCTGCGCTTATTCCGAGCAAAATAGCCAGGCTAAAGAAGAACAACCGTCGGGATTTCATGCCTGGCGACCAGGTTCCATCGGTATTTTGACCCCATGCTCTTTGGCAAACTCGATCGCTTCCGGGTATCCGGCATCCACATGGCGAATAACGCCCATACCAGGATCACCTACCAAAACACGTTCCAGCCGTTTGGCTGCTTCAGGAGTGCCGTCAGCAACGATCACCTGTCCGGCATGCTGACTGAAACCGATCCCGACACCCCCACCATGGTGAAAACTTACCCAGGTTGAGCCATTGGCTGTGTTGAGCAGGGCGTTGAGAATAGGCCAGTCACTAACCGCGTCGGTGCCATCAAGCATGGATTCAGTCTCACGGTTGGGAGAAGCCACCGAGCCGGCATCCAGGTGATCGCGCCCAATCACAATCGGGGCTTTCAGGATACCATCGGCAACCATCTGGTTGAACGCCAGTCCGGCTTTATCACGTTCTCCATAGCCAAGCCAGCAAATGCGGGAAGGCAAACCCTGGAAAGGCACCTGCTCTTTAGCCATCTTGAGCCAGCGGTGCAAATGTTCATCGTCAGGGAAGAGCTCCATTAGTTTTTCGTCAGTTTTATAGATATCTTCCGGATCCCCTGAAAGTGCCACCCAGCGGAAAGGTCCTTTTCCTTCGCAAAAGAGCGGGCGAATGTAGGCGGGAACAAAGCCGGGGAAGTTGAAAGCGTTTTTAACGCCCTGGTCAAAGGCACGCTGGCGGATATTGTTGCCGTAATCGAAGGTGATAGCGCCTTTTTCCTGGAAACCGAGCATGGCTTCGACTTGTTTTGCCATGGTCTTCAGTGAGAGTTCGATATATTTCTCCGGGTCGCTTTCCCTCAGCTGGTAAGCTGCTGTCAGGCTCATGCCGCTGGGAACATAAGAAAGCGGATCATGAGAAGAAGTTTGGTCAGTGACTACATCAGGGATCACTCCACGCAGCAGCAGTTCGTTGTGGATATCAGC
>CAZMZQ010000061.1:3202-8377 GCA_964570745.1 uncultured Anaerolineaceae bacterium | reverse complement strand
CAGGTCTGCCATTAAATAAAGGCTCAGCCCGTGCGAAAGCGATTTTTCGAGCCCGTCGCGCTCTGATTGAAGACTCACTTCGAGAAAGGTATTAGCGACATTTGACCGTAAAGTCTGGTTTTGTTTCAGATTGTTATCTGAATCATTAACAACCTCAGACGGTTGGCTGCCAGGCGCTTGGTGAACAAGGCCGATTAGCAAAGGATAATAAAGCAGCTGGCTGAGCATGACCACAGCCGGCAAGTTGCCAGCCATCGGAAGAAACAGGTAGAGAATAAAACCTGCTGCTGAAATGGAAAGAATAAGGAGAGGCTCAATGGAACTGAACCCGTATTTCTTCAGGTAGACTACCGCAGCGCTCAAAATTAATAATAAGGTCAGGGTAATCCAAAAGTAATCGACCCAACTGAAATTGAAGTTCTGGAAACCAAAAACAGGCAGCCACCAAAGCGTGAGAAAAGCCGAGAATATCAATATTAAAACGGTCGTAATCAGGGGTAACCAGGGGCTCAGAGCCGCTTCGCGCAGCCTGAAGATCGACCAGACCAGCCAAACCAGGCAAACCAGGTTCAAACTACGGTGTAGTAATGGAAACAAAGAAACTATGGGTTCAAAACGTTGGTAGGCGAGCAAATTTGCGGTAAGTAATACCAACTGAGAAATGAAAATGACCGCCAGGCTGATTAGCAGTGGGGTCTTTCGATCATCATGTGAGCGTAAAACTGCAGCTAATGCCAACCCGCTGGAAGCCAACAACAGCGCATAATACAACAGTGCATATGGGAACACCGTCAACACAGGGTTGAAATCGAGAGTTGAGATCATTTCGCTCATTACCTGGTGTTTTTTGATGCAAGAATTGTACCGATAAAGGATTCGTTTTATCGAGATAAATGACGTATTTGTGAGCAACAAATGGATGAGGTTTCAGGAAGGCTGCAGAAACCATCATTCCCCACCTTATGTAGTATGGAAAAGTTCGTAAAGAGACTGCAGCCTGTCCGATTAAGCCAACTTTTCCAACCCCTGTTTCATCCTGCACAGGGTTTCGTCTTTCCCCAACACCGCCGCCAGTTCGGTGGCGCCGCCGGGGGAGGCCTCCTGCCCTGAAAGGGCGGTGCGGATTGCCCACATGACGGTTCCAACCTTAAGTCCCTGTTCCTGGGCGAAGGTTTTCAACGCGGTGAACAGATTTTCGTTGTTCCAGTCCTCAATGGATTGGAAAATCGTCAGGGCAGCTTCGAGAACCATCCGGGAACTTTCCATCGTTGATTTTGACTTCTGGTGATTGAAAAGTGCTGCTTCATATTCTGGTAAATCAGCAAAAAAAGCAACCAGGTCAGGGATCTCAACCAGGTTTTCTGTGCGTACCTGGATGAGATCACTCAGTTTGCGTAAATCAAAAGATGCAAGGGACGAGGGATAGTAGGGTAACGCAATCTCGTGGAAGGCTTCGGGACTGAGAGAGCGGATGTGTTCGCCATTCAGCCAGCGCAGTTTATCAAACGAGAAAGCGGCATTGGATTTGTTGATCCGGTTCATGTCAAAAGCCTCAACCAGATCTGCCAGCAGAAAAAACTCACGTTCATCACCCGGGTTCCAGCCGAGCAGGGCGACGTAATTAATAATCGCCTGGGGAAGGTAGCCCATTTTTACCAAATCTTCAAAAGAAGGATCACCAGCACGCTTGCTCAGTTTGCTGCCGTCTTCTTTAATAATATGAGGCAAATGGATGTATTCCGGTCGGTTCCAGCCAAAGGCTTCATAGAGCAGGTTGTATTTGGGTGTCGAAGTCAGATATTCCTGACCCCTGATCACGTGGGTGATCGCCATCAGATGGTCATCGACAACGTTGGCAAAATTGTAAGTAGGGAAGCCATCCGACTTAAGCAGTACCTGGTCATCGAGCTGATTATGATCAATAGTGATTTCACCATATACATGGTCGAAAAAAGAGCTCGTTCCCGGTTCGGGAATGCGTTGGCGAATCACAGGTTTGATTCCCTTTTCAAAATTCGCCCTGATCTCTTCCACACCGAGATTGCGGCATGGGTCACGATAACCCTGAACGCGTTCCCCGGTCGCTTCGAGGGCAGGTTTGTCTTCTTTTTGACAAAAGCAATAATAGGCATGTCCGCTCTGGAGAACCTTTTCCGCATATTCAGCGTAGATCGGCAGTCGCTGGCTCTGCACGTAGGGTCCGTATCCACCATCTTTGTCGGGACCTTCGTCATAATCGATACCAGCCAATTCCAAGCCTTTATAAATCGCTTCGACTGCCTCAGGGACGTTTCGGTTTTGGTCGGTATCCTCAATGCGCAGAATAAATCTACCGTCTGCCTGTTTTGCAATCAGATAGGCATAAAGGGCGGTGCGCAGGTTGCCGATGTGCATGTAACCAGTGGGGCTGGGGGCGAAGCGAGTTCTGAACATAGTTAATTCCATCTCTTGAAGTTTTGTATGAAAAATTATACAATGAATTATCCCTAGTGAAACGGAGTTGCGATGCCTGAAGTAAATTCAAAGATAACAAAAGTTATTCTCTACCCGAGCAGCGGCAGGCTTACTCGGACTGCTGAGCTGGAATTATCGGTCGGGGCGCATGAGCTGCGCCTTCAAAACATACCCACAAATATTGACCCTTCATCTGTGAGCGTTAACCTGAAGGCGAGTTCCAAAGCAGTGATTTTGAAAGATGTGGTTACTGAAAGAATTTTTACAGCCAGAACAAGCCACGAAGTAGTCGCGAAACTCGAAGCAGAATTGAAAGCACTCAAAGAAGAGATCCATGCTGCACAACAGCGGCTGGAAGGCTCTCAGGCAAAAATTTCCCACCTGAATGGGCTGCTCTCAGAAACACGCAGTGTCGTTTTCGCCCTTAACCAGGAAAAACTTACCATCGATGGTCACTTTGACCGGATAAGGCATATTGATACTGAACGGGAAAAATATATCCAGGAGCAAACCCAGCTGCGTGTAAGCTTGCAAAGAATGGAAGAAGATTTGGCTGAAAAGCAACAGCAATTCCAGGCAGTCAGTTCAATGGGAAACCGTGAAAGCACACTGGTGAAAGTGGGAATCCAGGCTGATGAAGAAGCTACGGTCACGCTGGAGTTGAGTTACCTGCAATATGCCTGTGGATGGCAGCCTGTTTATCGTGCTTCTTTAGATGAGCAAAAATTCTCCCTCGCCTATGAAGCACAGGTAAACCAAAAAACCGGGGAGGATTGGCAAGATGTTGCTATGAGCCTCTCTACGTCCTCACCACTTGGATTCAAGAACCTTCCTGAGCTGGAGCCCTGGTATTTATCGCGTGTCGCCCCAGCGAGTAAGCCAATAAGTCGGGATATGCTGCAAAAAAGCATTAATGCCATGCCGATGATGGGAATGGCTCCAATGGAGTCTGCCCCACTTCAGGAGGTTGGGTTTAGCCAGGCAGAAGTCAAAGACCAGGGTGTCAGCATGCAATTTGAACTGCCCCAGGTGGTCAGCGTCCCAAGCAAAGATACCGCGACCAGGCTTGGCATCACAGTCCTTGAACTGCCGGCAGAAGTCGACTTGTTAATCATACCGAAGCTTTCACCAGAGGCTTACAGACGGGTGAAAATCAGCAATGACTCTCAGTTCACCCTTATGCCAGGCAAAGCAGCTCTCTTCTTTAACGGTGAATACCTTGGAGAAAATCCCTTCAGCCTGACCCCGGCAGGCGGTAAAAATGATCTGAGTTTTGGGGTTGATCAGCGGGTTGTGGTTGAGCGGGAGATATTACAGCAGGATGTCAGCAAGAAAATGCTGCAAGACCGGAATGTGCGCTCGTATAAATATCAGATCAAGATCAACAACACCTCCAAAGAAACTCTTCGGGCAGAGGTGCAGGACGGCACACCGGTTTCACGCCAGGATGATATCAAGGTGAGGCTCGAGTCTGTTGAGCCAAAACCAGCTGAGACTGATGAGCTCAACCGGATGACATGGCGATTATCGCTTGCGCCAGGCTCGGAAGTTGTTTTGAAATATCAGTTTACCGTTGATGCCCCCAGGGACGTTATTATCTCCGGTCTGCCTGTAGAATAAGAATACACTCTTGCCTTGCCCATTAGAGGCAAGCACAAAAACTTAAAACAATCCACTCCCCTTTCAAAACGGGGGTGGATTGTTTAATACTATTGAAACTGCTCAACGTGCGCCGTTGAAGTCATGATTGTGGTGATTTAAAACGTACTTACGCAAGTATTGCCCGGTATAACTGCCCGGATTCGCGGAAACCTGCTCCGGTGTACCCTGGGCGATAACTTTACCACCGTGGATACCGCCATCAGGCCCGAGATCAATAATCCAATCGGCTACCTTGATGATATCCATGTTGTGCTCAATGATCAGTACGGTGTTACCGTTGTTGACTAATTCCTGCAAAACCTCAATCAGTTTGTGCACATCCGCGGCATGCAGCCCAACCGAAGGTTCATCAAGCACATAAAGAGTTCGACCAGTGGCAATGCGCGAAAGTTCCTTGGCGAGTTTCACCCGCTGGGCTTCACCACCAGAAAGTGTTGGGGCTGGTTGACCCAGGCGGATATAGCCAAGCCCTACATCACACAGAGTTTGAAGCCGACGCTTAATTTTGGGGAAGTTATCAAAAAACTCAATCGCAGTCTCAACGGTCATATCCAGCACTTCGGATATGTTTTTGTCTTTAAAGCGCACCTGGAGCGTTTCGTGGTTGTAACGTTTTCCATGGCAAACTTCACAGGGCACGTAAACATCGGGCATAAACTGCATTTCGATTTTCAACTGACCTTCACCCATACAGGCTTCACAGCGTCCACCTTTGACATTAAATGAGAAACGACCTTTTTTATACCCACGGATCTTTGAATCGGGTAATTCGGTGAAAAGGTCACGGATGCTGTCAAACAAACCTGTGTAAGTAGCCGGATTGGAGCGAGGTGTCCGCCCAATCGGGGATTGATCAATATTGATGATCTTATCAAGGTGCTCGGCACCTTCAATGGACTCATGCTTGCCTGCGCTGGTATGCGCACGCATTAATTTTCGAGCGAGGGCGTTGTACAGAATTTCGACCATCAGGGTAGATTTGCCCGACCCGGACACACCGGTGATACAAACCAGTTCACCCAGGGGGATCTTGACATCAATGTCTTTCAGGTTGTTTTC
>CAZMZQ010000061.1:0-3102 GCA_964570745.1 uncultured Anaerolineaceae bacterium | reverse complement strand
ACCCTTAAGCGTAGACAACAATTTATCATTATCACGGGGATGCAAACCGATTGAAGGCTCGTCCAAAACATACAAAACACCCATCAGTTTGGAGCCGATCTGGGTCGCCAGGCGAATACGCTGGGCTTCACCACCGCTCAACGTGGAAGCAGAACGGTCGAGAGTGAGATAATCCAAACCGACATCGGTCAAAAAGCTTACCCTGGCATCGATCTCCCTAAGAATTCGATCTGCAATTGCCTGATCGCGTTTGATTAAAGGGGTATCTTCAGATTCCAATCTTTCGATCCAGGGCAGGAGCAAATCCACCGGCATCTCAGTAATTTCAATAATGTTTTTCCCATCTATGCGCACTCCCAGTGCTTCTTTGCGCAGGCGTTTTCCACCACATTCCGGGCAAGGGGTCTTAGTGATATATGAGCCAAGTTTGATCCGAATCCAATCAGACTGGGTTTCCTGGTAACGGCGTTGCATGTTGCCGACAACACCTTCAAAAGCAGTCTGGAAGGTGCCTCTGCGCCCTTCCCTGCCTACATAAGTGACTTTGATTTCCTTGCCCTCAGACCCAAACAGAATCAGTTCCTGTTGTGCTTTGGTCAGGTTTTCAAATGGTGTCTCAAGGTCAAAATGATAATGCTTCGCCAGGGCTTCGAGCATTTGCCAATGATAGCCGCCCTCGTCTTTGGGATCCCACTCCTGGTTTTTAATCGCCCCGTCTTTTATCGAAAGACGTTTGTCAGGGATGACAAGATTTGGGTCGACATCTTCGCGAAAGCCGAGCCCCTGACAAGTCGGACAGGCGCCATGAGGGGTGTTGAAAGAAAAAGTGCGCGGTTCAATCTCGATAAGAATCGAGCCATGCTCAGGACATGCCAGGTTTTCTGAAAATTTGATATCTTCAGGCGGATCACTGCTCAGGTTTTGTATCGTCAGGTTGCCTTCACCTATGCGCAAAGCAGTTTCGACCGAGTCGGTCAGCCTCGAGATAATATTGAGACGATCACTTTCATCTTCAGGTTCCTGGATGACGAGTCGGTCTACCACCGCATCGATAGTGTGCTTCTTGTAACGGTCGAGTTTGATCTCTTCGTCCAATGAATAAATAGTTCCGTTCACGCGAACACGCGTAAAGCCGCCGTTGCTTATTTCCTTAAACAATGCCTGATAGGTGCCCTTCCGTTCGCGCACCATCGGCGCTAAAACCAGCAGACGTGAGCCTTCGGGCATTGCCAGAATCTTATCGACAATTTCCTGTCCGGATTGTTTTTCAACGGGGCGACCACAAACCGGGCAGTGGGGAATGCCTACCCTCGCAAAAAGCAACCGCAGGTAGTCAAATATCTCTGTAACGGTTCCGACAGTTGAACGGGGGTTGTTTGAAGTCGATTTTTGGTCAATAGAAACCGCTGGCGAGAGCCCTTCAATTGAGTCGACATCAGGTTTGTTCATTTGCCCTAAAAACTGACGGGCATATGAAGAAAGCGATTCAACGTATCGGCGTTGTCCTTCAGCAAATATCGTGTCAAAGGCAAGCGAACTCTTGCCAGAACCGGAAATACCGGTGAGAACCACCAGTTTGTCGCGGGGAATTTCGATATTAATGTTCTTTAAATTATGTTCACGCGCACCAATAATGCGCAGATTTTCCTGACTCATTTTTAACTACTCCGGAGAATATTATATCAAATGTTCTATATTTTTTAGTAACAACAGGTATTTACATAACGATATTGGCTGTTTTCCGGGTGAAAACCAGCCCAGAGACAACGATCAAGACCAGAATCCTTCACGTTTTTTCCAGGGGTGTTTCTTCGTTTTGTTCCATAAGTTATCCAAACAGACGTAAAAAAATACTTATATACAGGTACAATTGAAAAAAAATACCATCGGAGGGACAATGGAAACAGGGCAAATCAGGACAATATCAACAAAAACCCGTATTCATTATGGTTTAGCCAGCCTGGGCATGGCAGTGGTTTCCGGTATTTATGCCGTGATGCTGACCATCTATTACCAGGATTATCTTGGTCTAAGCGCCAGTTGGATTGCGCTGGCAATGGGAATTTACGCGGTTTGGAACGCTCTGAACGACCCGATTTTCGGGCAAATAACAGACCGTACCCGCAGCAAACTGGGCCGCCGTATCCCATACTTGCGGTTTACCGCTCCTTTCTTCGCGTTGACCTTCGGCTTAGTCTGGTTTGCACCTGAAAACGCACCCGACGCCGCCCAGTTTGCCTGGATGCTGGTGACCATGCTGCTCTACGACACAACCTACACCATCCTGGGGCTGGTGCACGGCACACTCCTGCCAGAATTGAGCGAATCAGACCGGGAACGCGGCAAGCTCTCAATCGTATCCAGCTTGTTTGGTTTGCTCGGAACCCTGATCGGATTTTTAGTTCCGGATTTCTTTCGACCGAAAGCTGGTTCTGTAAATGTCTCCCTGTTTTCTTTGCAGATGTCCATGATCGCCGTCGGTCTGATCGCAGCGTTTTTGATCATCCTCGCTTCTTACAACATCAAAGAGCGCAGGGAGTTTAGCCAGGTTGACGAACCGCTGGGTTGGTGGCAGGCAATTAAAAGCACACTGACCAACAAGTCATTCATCATTTTTGTTACCGCAAATTTCATGTGTACATTCATGTTTTCAATTTGCATGGGAGCAGTTTATTACGTTGCTGATTACGTGATGCAGGGAGGTGTGATCCTGCTCCTGGCAGCCCTGTTTATCCCTCTGACGATCGGCGTCCCACTGGTGGATTTCATTTTAAAGAAAATGGAACCAGTGGTTGCTTTCCAGGCATACCTGCTTGTTTGCGGTATAAGTTTAATTGTGCTTACATATTTGCCTGCATCTCTGATTCCGGTGAGCATCGCGGTCTTCGGGTTTGGTTATTCAGGCGTGCAAGTGATTAACTATTTACTGCTCGGACAGGTAATTGATGAAGATGAAGTCAATACCGGAGTGAGGCGGGAAGGTTCTTATTATGGTGCAAATGCGCTGATCACCAAACCAGCCCAATCATTGGCGGTCGCTATCACTGCTTCTGCATTGGCAGCCAGTCATTTCGTTACACGAGATTCGAACGCTGGAATGAT
>CAZMZQ010000060.1:5218-8432 GCA_964570745.1 uncultured Anaerolineaceae bacterium | reverse complement strand
TTATGAATAATTCAAAAACCGGTCCTATCCTTATTGCAACGATCATTACCATGATTCTTTGCGTCTTGTTGCTCTGTTGTTGTCTCGCTGCTCTCGGTGTTTTGGCTGCTGTGAGATCTGCAGAGAATATTGACATAGATTATCCAATAACCAACATTTTTGAAATCACACCCACTCCGGAAATCACGCCAAACCCTGAAAATATTAATCTAGATTTCGGGCAATTGACGGAAGCTCAGGAAACCTTAGACACCCTGAACGCGATGATTGTTCCGATAAATGATCCTATTGATTTGGCAGAACGACTGGCTGGTAAGCTGAATGTGCCCTCTCAATTAATCGATGAGGATGCTCCCTACGAAGTTGGTGCAAAGAAAGAGTTTTGGGTTACGAATACCGATAGCAATGAAAACTTTCAGATCCAGGCTACACTCCAGTATGTCGGAGAGAATTTGTATTTCTGGATTCAGAATGGAGTTAGTTTTGACAAGGGTGACCTGAACGATCTAGCAAGCACCTTCGACCAGGAAATTGTGCCAACCAACAGAGAGTTTTTTGGTATGGAATGGAACCCTGGTGTGGACGGAGACCCCCGTTTTTATGTGCTTTATGCCCGCGGATTGGGTCGCAACCTGGCGGGCTATTATTCTTCTGCAGATCAACTCCATCCGGACGCGCACCCATACTCAAATGCACACGAAATGTTCCTGCTAAACTCAGATACTGTCAAGCTGGATGAAAGTTACACCTATGGAACACTTGCTCATGAATTCCAACACATGATTCACTGGTATCAGGATAAAAACGAGGAAACCTGGGTTAACGAAGGCTTTTCTATGCTCGCTGAACATGTCAATGGTCTGGATGCGGGTGGTTTCGACTGGGATTACATGCGTAACCCTGATTTGCAGTTGAATGACTGGGGAGGGGATCTCGGATCGAATAGTGGCAATTATGGCGCCAGCTATCTGTTTATGGTCTACTTCCTTGATAGATTTGGTGAAGACGCAACCAAAGCGTTAGTTAGCCATGATGAGAATGGGTTTACCAGTATTGATGCTGTAATGAACGAGTTGAATATTATCAATCCTACTACCAATCTTCCCTATACCGGCAGCGAAGTCTTCGCTGACTGGGCAGTTGCAAACTGGCTGCAAAATACAGGTATCGCTGACGGTCGTTATGATTATCAGAGCTATTCACCTTATTACATGAATGCTACTGAGACTCATTACAGTTGTCCGACGACAATCAACAGCGACGTCCATCAATTTGGCGCTGATTATTTTGAATTGGAATGCCCCGGTTCTTATACGATGACTTTCACTGGAAGTGAAGCCGTAAGCTTGATGCCATTTTCAAAGCCCAGTTCTGGTGAATATTATTTTTGGTCAAACACTGGTGATGAATCGAATATGCGTTTGAGCCAGGAATTCGACCTGACAAAGGTCAGCGATCCCGTTGAATTGACTTTTAAAACCTGGTACGACATCGAAGAAGATTACGATTATGTTTACATATCAGCCACAACTGACGGAATAAGCTGGGAAATATTGCCCTCTAAAAACTGCACTTCAGAAAACCCATCGGGCAACAGCTATGGCTGCGGGTGGAATGGTCAGACACATGGCTGGATCGATGAATCGGTGGATCTTAGCAAATTTGCCGGGCAGCATGTGACACTGCAGTTCGATTATGTTACTGACGCGGCAGTCAACGGCAAAGGTATGGCGATTGACGATTTTGCCATTGCTGCCATCGGATATTCTGCAGATCTCGAAAACGATACTGGTGGGTGGACTGCGGAAGGTTTCACCAGGGTACAAAATCGTCTTCCTCAAACTTTTGCTGTGAGCGTGATTCGTAACAGCAGCCCTATCACCGTGGAACACTATTATGTTGAGGCTGGCGAAGAGCTTAGATTAGAAGTAGAAATAGGAACAGGTGTCAAAAGCGTGATTGTTGTGATCTCAGGCACCACTCCAGTTACCAGGGAGAAAGCAACCTACAAGCTTGAAATAAAGTAAAGCTGGTTGAGTTTAAATATAAAAAGCGGTCACAAAAGAAATGACCGCTTTTTATGATTATTGAAGATTAGATACTGGCAATAGCCTCAACCAGATTGTCATAAGTTGAGAAGTAATTTAGTATGCCAATCAGATCCATCGAATCCCGCACATTATCATTTAGTTCGGCAAGAACCAGTTTTCCATTAGCAACTTTATCGATTTCTTTTAGTGCACGGATAATCGCCCACCAACCGGAACTGGAGACAAAACTGATCTCACTCATGTCCAGGATAATGGTTTTCTTTTCCTCGACCAGATCCATCAGAGTCTTCTCCAGATCAGGCGCGGTAGCACTATCGATCCGACCTACACCTTTAATGACATTACATCGCTTGTAATCAGTAATTGTGAAATCCATCTTTTTCTCTCTCCTGTAGTTGTAAAAATGATTATATCAGGTTCCATAGTTTTTTTGAAACAAATTAGTCATAATATCCCGGCTTGAATAGTTTTTTTGAGGGTCAACCTTTCCGATACTATTTTCAACCAGGAATGCTACGGTATAATTGCGCCCTATGAAATATCACATTTGGACTGAAGGCTGCCAAATGAATGTGGCAGATAGTGACCGTCTTTCCCGTGCGCTTGAAAGTCTGGATATTCAGGTCACTGACAACCCAGCTGAAGCTGGACTAATCATATTAAACACTTGTGTTGTGCGCCAAAGCGCTGAAGACCGTGCTCTTGGGCGACTTAATTCACTAAAACCGCTCAAACAAACAAACCCCGAACTGATTATCGGTCTGATGGGCTGCCTTGTTGGCATAAAAGGCAACCAGGCGATGGAAAAGCGCTATCCCTGGGTGGATATTTTCGCTGGTCCATCAGATCCTGAACCCTTTTTGCGCTTTTTGGGAGAGCGTTTCAGCCACTCAGACTCAGAGGAATGGCGCAGGCAGGTAGACGAAGTTTTGGATGCAGAATTTGGGGTGACCACCGAAGCTGAACACACAGTGTCCGAGAATCTGCCGATTGTATTAGGCTGTTCACACAATTGCACCTATTGTGTTATTCCCAATCGCAGGGGCAGAGAACGCAGCCGGGAATCTGGCAAGATCCTTAATGAAGCCAGGGTTATGGTCGATCACGGGGCAAAAGAATTGGTTTTACTTGGTCAGATTGTCGACAGATATGGTCTCGATTTG
>CAZMZQ010000060.1:1753-5118 GCA_964570745.1 uncultured Anaerolineaceae bacterium | reverse complement strand
GTTGGTTTTCCAGGAGAAACAGAAGCTGCCTTTGATCAGACTTATCGTCTGTTGGAAGACCTGAAAATCGATGTTGCCCACCTTGCGCGTTATTCTCCAAGACCTAACACTTATTCATCAACTTTGTTAGCTGATAATGTTCCTTCAGAAGAAAAAATGCGTCGGTTTCGGTTGTTGGAAGACCTGCAAAAAGTTGTTGTAGGTCAGATAAACGAGAAATTTTACGGGCAAATTCAACCGGTTTTGTTTGAATCTTGGTCAAAGAATAAATGGCGAGGACGCACTCCTACCAACAGGCTCGTGTTCGTCGAAAGTGAACAGAACCTGGTTGGCGAATTACGAGATGTAAAGATTACATGGACGGGTCCCTGGTCACTTCAGGGTGAGTTATTGACCTCAGATTAAAGTTACAGGGAACGACCAATGATAAACCAGGGAAACCGCAAAAGGGTTTTCCAAAATTATTTTCATCAACTTAAGGTTCAAAGTTTTTATCCGGATAGTCGCAGATATCCACTACCGGACAGCCGGTACATTTAGGTTTACGAGCCAGGCAATATTCGCGTCCAAGGGTGATCAGATTTAGATGCAGCGGTCCAAAAACCGCTGGATCGCCGATCATTTCCAGGTATGTGTGTGTCTTTTCGACATTCATCTTTGCTGGTCGCAGTCCGATCCTTCCGGTCACACGGTAAACATGAGTATCGACCGGAAAAGCTGGCATTCCCAGCGAAAAGACCATCACAATCGCCGCTGTTTTGGGACCCACCCCCTTTAACTGGGTCAGCCAGTTTCGTGCTTCTTCAACATCAAGTGTTTTGAGCCATTCCAGGGAGATCTTGCCTTGTTCAGCAGTGATCGCTTCCAATGCAGACTGGATATTGGGTCCTTTTTGCTGAGCCAATCCTGCAATTCGGATGATGTATTGTAGCTCTTCAGGGTCTGCATCGCGTACAGCTTCCCAACTGGGATAACGTTTTATAAGAGCCTGATAAGCCTTATCACGATTGATATCGTTAGTGTTTTGCGAGAGAATTGTGCAGACCAACTCGTCTACAGCCGGCATCAGCTCATGCCATTGGGGTTCGCCAAAAGCCTTCATCAGCCGTTCGTGTACTTCTTTGAGTTTTTCTGACCGCGTGCGGTCTTCTCTATCCAAAGACATGTTACGTGAAGAAATGAATTGGTCTGGCAAGTCGTAACCTTCCTACTTCAATACCACGGAAGTTCCTGATGACTGGTTGATTAAAGGCAGCAAATGCCTCTGAGTCCATTTCATCACCGAACCCAAAGATTTTCAAAAGTTCGACGAGAATTAAATGAGTCGCACGTCGATTGTTATCTCCATCGGCAATTTTGAAGCAAACCCCAATTCCTTTAGATTTTGGACCAAGTGCACCGGGTTTGATGCCCAGTAGTTGAAAACCTTCAGCACCTCCCTTGGCAATCACCTTTCCCTGCATCACCTGCATTAAAACAGTATCAACCTGGCCTGGACCGGAAACCATCTCGGGGTAAGCGTTCATTGCACGGACAATTTTTTGGCACGCAAGCTGCCTCTTGCTATCCAGGTCTATCGGGTCGACAAGCCGGGCGGTTGCCCAGGCGAAACTGCTCAAGGGCATTGCATAGACCGGAGCGCTGCAGCCATCGATTCCAAAAATCAGATCGTCCCGGTGGATTCCACACATCTCGGCAGTTGTTTCCCGGATGCTTTGCTGCACCGGATGGACAGGAGCAAGATAGTCAACCAAACTCAGATCTCGTAACCTGGCATGGGCAAGCATGCCGCTGTGTTTACCTGAGCAGTTATGTCGATATGAATCAGGCTGTTCGTTTCGCATTCGCATTGCAAAAGCAGTTTCTTTATCGATTGGCCAATGAACACCGCATTGAAGATCGTTGAGGTTTATTCCCACCTTTTTGTGGAGCCCCTTCAACACCCGAACATGATCATCTGTACCGGTGTGTGAAGCGCACATGATCGCCAGTTCCTCGTCATTGAGTCCAAAATGCTCTGGGCCATCTCGTTCAACAAAAGGTAATACCTGCAAAGGTTTCATAGAGCTGCGCGGAAAGGTCACCGCATCGGGGTCACCAAACGAAGCCAACAAGTTACCTTCTGTGTCGACTGCAGCCAATGCCCCCAGGTGCAAACTTTCAATGATACCGCCCCGGGTCGCCTCGACCAGGGGTTCAAATCCCGCACAAACATCCATGCTTTATCCTCTTTTCCGGTTATATAATTCGTAATATGTCGTTATGCCCCAATGAAGGCGATTGTAAAAAATCTCGCTGTTGAATAGATCCAATTCAATCATCCGACTGGAGATTGCTGGAATTTTTGCCTGCCATACTTCAAGCGGAGCATCAGTTTCCAAAAGCTTGTCAAAGATTTTTTTGATAAATGTGATATTTTTGCTCATGGTTTTAATCTGATCTTTGTTTACCAACCCACTCCTGGAAGAAACAATCTGGAAACCACTGAACCTTCTGGAGGTAAGTTCTTTTAGATCCTGCTCCCAGGCTGCGAGATTTGCATAGGCCAAAAAAGGAGGTTGGTCCACAACAACACTATCACCGACAAAGACAACCTTACGCTCAGGGACGATAGCCCAGATTCCCGCCTGGTTGGAACCAGGATGATGTTCCAGCTCGATTGAAAGATCGCCAAGGTGGAGACTCATTTTGTCTTCAAAGATGATTTCCGGAGGATGCATGCGGGTAGATCCAATGACCTGTTCAGAGCTTTCATATTGCGCACCTTCTTCATTTACCCGGATCGATGAAAAACGGGACCGAATAGGTGAAATCGTTTCAGCATGAGCCACGATAACATAATCGTAGCCTTTTATGCTAAGTAACCGATCGTAATTTGTATCCAACACAACCATATATCGGTCTTTTCCGGTTGACAACCTTGCAGTGGTACTCTTCCAGGTACCCACAGGTTCCTGTCTCATAGGAGAATCAATAAGGACTGTGCCTTGTGTGTTTTGGATGATGCCCGCTATCAGACCAAGCGAATTATGTTCTAAACTTACATTGCTTGCGATTTCCTGCATATCTCACCTCCTGTTTGGGGAATTATAGCCAAGGGAAAGAATTAGCGCCAATATCTCAATCCTTAATTAGCTGTCCGATTCTAAATAACAAACCGGTGCGCCTTTTGGAGCACTATCAGCATTTAACATCATACCAAAATAAGGTGACGGGTCTATAGTGTTTCTGATATCCAGCTCATTTTTGTATTTTCCCATCCCATCATCTTTCACAATTGATATATGCAGATGGATTCCAGTCGGAGAGTCGGGATATCCTGAGTAATTTCCCTGGTATCCAAGTAAGTCTCCCTGTTTTACCAA
>CAZMZQ010000060.1:0-1653 GCA_964570745.1 uncultured Anaerolineaceae bacterium | reverse complement strand
TCCCAGTCCCGGTGGCTTTCAGGATTGCGTATGTATTCAACCACCGCCTTATTACGCCCCTCAACCCATGTTCTGATATATGCCTGACATTTTTTCCAAAAAACAATTCCCAAAATTGCAGCGCTGAGAATACCTATCGAAGATAAAAGATAAACCATTTTTTGTTTGTTTTTCATCCGTACGATTATAAACCCAACCATTAATCAATTTGCTATTATCATGGATATTGTGAATTTTCTATTGATTTATCGAAAAGTTAGAGTAAATCGTCCAAATTGGATCAATAACTACTAACAACACTCTTGATTATGTGGCAATAAAGGAGAATAAGCTCTATAATTCAAGAAAACCAGCGGAACTTCTTAGTTATTTAAACGTCTAAAATAATAATCAATAATTCAAATGTAAATTAGCAAAGGAGCGGTAATGAAGAACAAACGAATACTTACAGTCCTTTTGGCAATATCTCTGCTTGTGCCAGCATTTTTTGGCGTCAGCAAGGTTCAGGCCAGCTACCCCAGCTTCACAATTTCCAGTGTCGTAACTGATGAAAGTGTGACAATTCTAACAAAAGACATTCCCACCAACCTTGATTTCAAAGTTTTGATGGGTGAATACAATACCAAGGCTGTCGATGGAATTGAAGCTGCTCAATTCAACAGCGGCGACAGCAGCTCGTTCCAGGTAACTATTAACATTCCAGCCGCTCTGAAAGGTCGCGCGATGATTTCAATCCGCATCGAAAGCCTTACAGGTGGTTACTATTACTATAACTGGTTCTGGAATAAACAAGCTGGAGGCACCTGGCCGGATGTAACCCCCACAACTCCTCCCGCTACCCAGACACCTCCATCTTCCCTGGTTTACCCAACTTTTTCGATAAAAGCAGTTGAAGCTGGTAAGACAGTCACCATTTTAGCCAAGGACTTTCCAAAGGACGTTGAATTTGTGGCTCTGATGGGCAAGATGTGGACCCAGGGTAAAAATGGCATCCCTTCAGGGGTAATTACCTCCAGTGGCACAGACGCGTTTGAAGCCACGTTTGACATTCCTGATGAGCTCGTGGGTGAAACCCGAATTGCTATTCGCCTTGAAGCCAAAACTGGCGGATGGTTTGCTTACAACTGGTTCTGGAACAAAACGGCTTCATCACAACCAACCCAGGAGCCAACCCAACAACCACCAGTTGTTAAATATCCATCATTCAACATCAAAGCAGTTGAAAAGGATAAGACCGTTACCGTAGATGGAATAAACTTCCCGGCTAATACTGGTTTTGTTGTTAGAATGGGCAAGATGTGGACTCAGGGCATCAACGGAATCGAAGTAGCGACCTTTGACAGCGGAGCTGGCGGTAGTTTTGAGGCAACCTTTGACATCCCGGCTGAACTGGTTGGATTGTGGCAGATCTCAATTCGAATGGATGCCACCAGCGGTGGCTGGTATGCCTACAACTGGTTTTGGAACAACACAGCTAACAAATAATTGACTTAAGTTCAGAACAAAAGACCCATTGATTTCGATGGGTCTTTTTATCCTGTTTGTTATATAGGAATATGGTATCATTCGCTTTGCTATGAATAACAAAATTACTATTATTGAAGGACCAACCCCGGAATTCCAGGTGGTTACAGGTCAAAGCGCTCTTGAAGG
>CAZMZQ010000059.1:1055-8480 GCA_964570745.1 uncultured Anaerolineaceae bacterium | reverse complement strand
AATGTGTTTTGCAGGATGCGGTTCTTGAGCGTTTCTGGTTTTTACCGGGTGCAAAAGGAGTAGGGCGTTCGTTGCCGGATTCCTACGACTATCTGATTGTTGTCGACAGCTCAGACAGTCAACGAGTAGGTAATGTTTTAGAAGGTGAAGTCAAACCAGACCTTGTGGTGGACCATCATAAGACTCATATCGATTTTGGAGGCATTGATTACATTGAACCTGAAACCGAAGCAACGGCCTTAATTCTGGCAGAAAAACT
This sequence comes from uncultured Anaerolineaceae bacterium, assembly GCA_964570745.1. Lineage (GTDB taxonomy): Bacteria > Chloroflexota > Anaerolineae > Anaerolineales > Anaerolineaceae > Mesolinea. Next base: position 8,221 of record CAZMZQ010000059.1, on the reverse strand, counting down.
GCCCGAATGGGGATTGGAGGTTACCAGGGATGCGGCTGTCTGTTTGCTGGCTGGAATATTGGCAGACACATTGGGTTTCCACACGAACTCCACCACACCCAGGGCATTGCGGACTGCTGCGGACCTGATGGAAAAAGGTGTCGACCTGGTTGAGGTTTACAATCAAATATTGTTTTTACGCACGCTGCCAGAAATTCGATATTGGGGACAAGGTTTGACAAAGCTTATATTTTCTGACGGTGTTTTGGCGACAACCCTAACACTTGATGATAGAATTGTTGCAGGCTATCCTGAAAACGACGATGCCGATTTGATCAACATACTTACAACAATACCGGAAGCACTTGTTTCTTTGCTCTTTGTTGAGCAAGAAAATAAGAGCGTCAAAGTAAGCTGGAGGTCGGTTAAAGGAATTGATGTATCAGAGATAGCAAGAATGTTTGGCGGAGGCGGTCACGAATCTGCAGCTGGAGCTGATATTCCAGGTTCACTGGAAGAAGTAAAGGATGCCGTCCTTAGCGCGACAAAAAATACAGTCCGATTCAAAAGGACTGAACAGAAGGTAGTATAAAAATATGGAAACTGACCACCAGAAATTTATAGATAAGGTCTCCGGTGTTCTGGTCGTGGATAAACCTGTCGGAATGACTTCACATGACGTAGTGCAGTTTGTTCGCAAGGGCACCAGGATAAACCGTGCCGGGCACACAGGTACTCTCGATCCCCGCGCCTCAGGTGTATTGGTCGTATTAATTGGACCAGCTGTGCGCTTAAGTGAATTTGTCTCTGCATCAGATAAACGTTATCAGGCAGTGATTAAGTTTGGGGTTACCACTAGTACTTACGACTCTGAAGGCGAAATTACCAGCCGTCGACCGGTTGATATAAGTTATGAAGAACTGGAAGAAGCACTAAATAAATTCATCGGTGAAGTTGAACAAACCCCGCCTGCATTTTCTGCCTTGAAAATTAAGGGTAAACGAGCCTACGATCTGGCAAGGCAAGGTAAAGAAGTTGATTTAGAACCGAGAATGATTACTGTCCATAGCCTTGAATTGTTGGATTGGGACCCCCCGGAGGCAGTAATAGATATCCAGTGCTCATCTGGCACATACATTCGTTCACTTGCTTCCGACCTGGGAGAAATGCTTGGATCCGGTGCTACCCTGGCAGGTTTACGCCGTACCAAGAATGGGCAGTTTGGCCTGCGGGAGGCAGTCTCCTTGCGGCGGCTGGAAGAAGCTTTTGATAATGGTGATTGGTATAAATATCTCATCCCTGCAGCTGAAGCGTTGAGCGACTGGTATACACTGACCCTCGAAGTAGAGGCAATTAATGATGTAATACATGGCCATCGCATTGCTGGGGAAGAAGGTCTCGAACAGGGGCTCATGGCACGTGCAGTCAGTGAAGACGGCGAGCTGGTAGCCTTGATGGAATATGACAGCGAAACATCAGAATGGAAACCGCGTAAAGTCTTTGGAAATTAGAAAATTGTTTTCAAACACCCTGCCTGGCGCACCAACAGGGTGTTTTTTTTGACAGGACGGAAACTTTGAGCAATTTATTTTTTGATTGGAGTAGTGAACCGATTGATCCTGTCTGGGCAACGATTGGAAATTTTGACAGTGTGCATCTCGGTCATCAAGCGCTGATATCTCAAGTGATCGATAAAGCAAATGCAGACCAGGTTAATTCGCTGGCGATTACATTATGGCCTCACCCCCGGGTGTTTTCGACCCAGGAATCCAAGGGTTTTTACCTGATCAGCAGACAAGAAAGATATAATCTGCTTGAGAAAGCAGGTTTGGATGGCATCCTCACTCTTGAATTTAATAAAGACCTTGCTAATCTCTCTCCCGAAGAATTCCTCCAAAAACTCAACTGGTTTGCGCCTTTGAGAGGTTTGATCGTTGGAAAAGGGTTTGTTTTGGGCAGAAACCGGCAAGGAACGGAGGATGTTCTCAGAGAGATCTGCAGCCAGATGGGCATTGCGGTCGAATATGTTGAGCCGCTCAAACTGGATGGTAAGGTGGTCTCATCGCAGCGTATTCGAAAAGCACTTGATGAAGGTGACGTGAACCTAGCTGCACGTTTGCTTGGAAGAACCTATGAACTATCCGGGGTAGTTGCCCACGGGAATAAAATCGGGTCCAAACTTGGTTTTCCAACCGCCAATATCTACTTCGATCCTGACCGAAAACTCCCGCGTTATGGGGTATATGCAACAATAGTGGAGCTTGATGGAAGCGAATATATGGGTGTCACAAATGTTGGCATCCGTCCCACCTTCGACGATGGACTTTTACCCAGCGTAGAAACGCTTTTGCTTGATTTTGATGGTAACATTTATGGTAAGGTTATTCATGTCAAATTCATCCAGTATATGCGGGATGAAGAGAAATATGAACACATTTCTGACCTGATTGATCAAATCGAAAAAGACAAAGATGATGCCCGGAGGATCCTGAAGAATGGAATTTGAACGCCGTATTTACCGTTTGAGCCCCCGAGACCTGAGTGCAGAAACAATCGCGGTAACTTTTGCGAAGACTTCGCGCTCTCCGGAACCTTTTGATCAGATTGCTGCGGAGCTGGATGAAGCTAAAAGCACCGAATTCAGCGAAAAATGGATTGTTGGGTACGGGCACTCCAGTGTTGCGGAACATGCTGTGCTGCACCTGGCGCTCGAAAATGTTTCTCGACTGGCAATTGAGACGATTGAGGGCAATCGGCTGGCTTCTTACACTGAAAAATCCACGCGTTATCAGCAATGGGATTCGACAGCTTTCGTGACTCCACCAGAGATTCTTCACAGCCCATTTGCCAAAGAGTACCAGGAAACGCTGACCCGTCTTTTTGAAACCTACGCGGAGATACTGGAAGCTTTGCTGCCCTGGGGGAAGAGCCAAACACCACGTAAGGATGCCGAATCAGAAAAAGCCTGGTTAAACCGGGCGCGGTTAAAGGCTGTGGATGTCGCCCGATTTGTTTTGCCGGCAGCATCAATGGCAAATCTTGGTTTAACAATCAATGCGCGCGCCTTGGAATATGCAATCCGAAAAATGCTCTCGTCAGAGCTGATGGAAGTGCGTTTGATCGGAGATGAAATTAAGCAGGTAGCCACCCAGGAGCTGCCCACATTGGTAAAATATGCCGATCCAATAGGTTACCTGCCGGAGTTAGCCTTGTTTTCCCGTCAAAAGGCTGAAACTATTCCAGCTGAGTGTGAGACCCCGTTCCAGTTGATCGCCAGCGATTCTGATGGTGAAACGCGTGTGCTTGCAGCGCTGCTCTACCGTTTTGGTAAAGGAAGTTTTGAAGCCTGTCTTACTTATCTGAATAGTTTGCAAGATGTTGAAAAGAAGAATCTGGCAGACCGACTCTTTGAAGGGGTGTCCAAGTTCGACAGCCCGGTGCGTGAACTGGAATATGCCAATTTCACCTTTGATTTGATCATGGATCAGGGTGCTTATTTTGAATTCAAACGGCATCGAATGATGACCCAGACCGTCCAGGTTTTTGGCATCCAGCATGGTTATGCCATACCACGGGCAATTACTGAAGCCGGTGTGGAAGAAAAATACAAACGGACCATGGATGAGATTGCGGCTCTGTATCAAAAAATCGCACATTGGAACCCGCAGGTGGCAGCCTACGTCTTGCCAAATGCTTTCAATCGGAGAGTGCTGTGTCAGGTGAATTTGCGCTCGTTATATCATTTCATCAGATTGCGCAGCGCTGAAAACGCCCATTTTTCGATTCGAAGGCTTGCCTATGGAATGTTGGAACAGATTCAACCCCATTTGCCTCTTTTTGGTGATAAAATCTTGCCTGGCTCAAGCTTGACCAACCAGGATTTGGAAGAAAAATTCTTTTCCAGTGTTGATGCACAAACCAATAGTTCCTCATAAAAAGATTCTGAGAAGGTACAATAATTAGGCGGCTGGAATTCCAGCAGAAAGGTAATTATGAAAAAACAAATCACATTTTTGATTGCCCTGGTCCTGGTTTTCACATTTGCTCTTTCAGCCTGTGGAAAATCCAAATCAGATAAAACTGACGAAGTTAACACTATCAATTTCCCTGTCGTAGATGTAGGCGGTGGCGAACCATCAGGAAATCCAGATATTTCGGCTGCTCCAGCACAGGAAACATACCCGGTTGAAGCTCAACAATCAACCTTTGATCCGGCGATGGCATATCCCTTCAATCCTTCCAGTCCGACATATGATTCTGAAATGGAAGCATATCTGAAAGCCCTGGTAGGAGAAAAGCACGATCTTCAATTCCTGCTGGACAAGAATTTGAATGTGGACCAATGGCGTGAAATTCTTCTCAATGTTAATCACACGCACTTGCAACTGACCGAAGGTGCGATGCAGGCTATTATAAATTGGCTGATTTCAAAATAGTAACTGGCATAGCAATTGGACACCCTCTTACGAGGGTGTTTTTTATTTCTTTTCACCAGGACTATTTGTTGTAAGTCAGACTTGAAGTACCAATTCCAACGATTTCCGTAAAACAGCAAATTTACAGGTACAATAATAATGGTGGGAAATGGGCTTGTGACCATCTTTCCATACATCTTCGTTTAGGAGCTTCCATTGGCTATACACCTGTATTTATCTCTTATGCCTGAAGCGCTGATCGCCTCAATGCTTGGACCGGAGGAATTTGGCACTTATTATTCAGTCGGTTCTGTGAAAAAGGCACGTGGACAGGCAATGTTTTTTGAGGTCGATCCGCGATATCGTCATCCATATTTCCGCACAGAAGAAGCTTTTGACCGCTGCGTTCCTCATGAGGATGGCAGCCTTAAGGCTTCGGTTTATGTTTCTGTGTATCGCGTGCTTGAACATATCGATCTCGACGCCTTACAGCATCTTTATTTGTCGACGATGGACGGGAAAACCTTGGAGCTGAGCCCAGATAACCAGATTCCTGATGGGACCGGTCAGCTTCACCTCTATCATGAAATAGCCCCTGTAACCCCGCTAGTTGTCAGCCGCCTGGGACCGCTGCAATTTCTTGATCAGCTCGTCCGAAATCCTGTTTCGTTAATCACGCTGCCCGCTATCGCATTTACTGAACTTCAGCTGGGAGAATTGGCGGAAGACCCGGAAATGGGCCTGATGGAAAACTTGCCTTACGACAACCAGGATCATCTCAGGCAATGTCTTACCGACATCAAAACCAAATTTGCCACAACAAAGATGGTGAACCGTTCTCATTCCCCTAATGTCCAATACAGGACAATTAAAAATGGTTTTTTTGTAGGTAATCATAAACAACTGCGTTATTTCCCTATGCCCTCCGCAGAAGAGATCCGCACAAATAATTATCGCTGGTTTAGATCGGCAAACATGTAAGCGAATTTTGATAAACTCATCAGGATTTACTTGATTACGTCATCATTATCCTATTGAAGAGCAATACAAATGACTTATGTCTAAACCTCAGGTACTGTATGAGAGAAACAGAGTTTGATACTTATCGTGATTTGAATATCCCCGGTCTTCTGCGGCGGAGAGTGGATGTTTGGGTGCCGGATACTTATAAAAAGTATCCTGAACAGAGATTTCCGGTCCTTTATATGCACGATGGTCAAATGGTATTCGAATCTTCACATACATCCAGTGGTGGCTGGAAAGTTAACCGTGCAATTGCAAGCTTAGCAGACCAACATAAGATCGACCCTCCGATTGTTGTGGCGATTCCAAGCACTATCAACCGCCAATACGAATATTTACCTGAAAAAGTTTTGGATTATCATGGAGAGATGGATACCATCAAAAATTCGGAAGAAAGTCGGATCAGCAAAGAAAATCGGCAGATGTCAACTCTTTTGGTCAAATGGATGGTGGAGAATGTTAAGCCTGCAATAGACGAACGTTACCGCACACTCACCGATGCGAAAAATACCGCCCTGATGGGGTCAAGCCTGGGAGGGCTGCTTTCACTGTATATGTTATGTGAATATCCAAATGTGTTTGGAAAAGCGGCTTGCCTCTCGACACACTGGCCGGTTGCTGGTAATGGAATGATTGCATACCTCGATGAAAAGCTGCCTGAACCAGGGAGTCATAAGCTTTATTTCGACTATGGCAGTGAGGGACTCGATAGAGATTATGCCCCATGGCAGGCAAAAGTTGATGGACTTTTACGAGAGAAGGGCTGGCGGGAAGGTGAGGATTTTGCCAGCTGGAATTTCCCCGGTGAAGATCATACACCAAAAGCCTGGGCAGGTCGGGTTCATATTCCGCTTACCTTTTTGTTTGGGACGACTGATTATTGATTGGTTTGTAATATGATTAATGTGAGAGATTTTTTTGAAAGTTCAAAATATTTTGAATAAAGGTCTTTCAGCTTATTTTGTATCTGTCAATTATCAAAAAAGATTAAATCACGGGGAGGAATGCAAATATTAAACACTTCACCCCTCTCATACAAAGGTGCTTTTTCTTTGTTCAACTCAATGAATAGAATTGAATTTCCGTTGTTCCCAGCTGGTGTTGAGCAAACGAGGGATTCAAATTCCATTTTGCCAAACTTGTGCAAACAAGCAACCGGGATTACATTCTCAATTTGACCATCAGCTTCGCTTATTACACTAAATGACTGGCTAAAAGCACCACAATGAACCGCCCTATCGGATAACTTCGGGGAATGCAAAGTTACACCCCAATCGAGGGCTTTGAAAAGCCCTTTTTCGAGGTTGACGATTTCAATTCTCGAAAAGTTTCTGTAACCCGCCAAAACACCAGCCGAAAGCGACTGCGGTGCGTTAAAAAGCTCTGAAACTGTTTGCTTGACATCGTTTTTTCCCTCAGTTAATACGGTCACAGTATCACAAAGCTGAAATATTTCCTCGCGATTATGGGTAACTAAAAGAACTGTCTTCTGCCATTGCTCAAATAGTTCCAGTAAGTCAAGCTGAACACGCCATTTCAAGAATTGATCCAAGGCAGAAAGGGGCTCATCAAGCATCAGGATACGAGGAGAATTGAGGAGGATACGCCCAAGTGCGACGCGCTGTTTTTGTCCTCCGGAAAGCAAATGCGGCTTCTTTTTTTCGACTCCTTCCAATTTCAAATTGTGAATTACTTCCCGAACCTTTTCTGAAGAGTTTATAACCTCTTCAGGGCGGATACCAGTAAGCA
>CAZMZQ010000059.1:0-1045 GCA_964570745.1 uncultured Anaerolineaceae bacterium | reverse complement strand
TTGAGGAGACAGGTTAATTCTTCTGGTGGAGTCATAAAGAACAACACCGTCGAGTTCAATATATCCAGAATCGGGCTTTTCGATGCCGGCAATGCATTTCAAAGTCATGCTCTTTCCGCAACCCGAAGGTCCTAATATTCCGAGTACTTCTACGTTAGCTTGAAAATCGATATTCAGCTCAAAAGTATGCAACTGTTTTTTGAAGTTGGCTATTAACATTAACGCTCCATTTCCTGAACAGAGCGTTTAGGAGCTTGTCTGGATTCAAGATAATTGATTGTCAGAAGTACAACAAAACTAATCACAACATTGATCAATACCCAAAGGTAAGCCTGGGCATCATCACCTGTTCGCCACAAATGATAAACAGTTGTTGAAATAGTTGCTGTTCTACCGGGAGTGTAACCAGAGATCATGCTTGTGGCGCCATATTCGCCCAAAGCGCGGGCAAACGACAATACTGTTCCTGCCAAAATTCCCTGCTTACAGGTTGGCAGCACAATCTTCCAAAAGATCTTCCAATTAGAAATACCCAGGGTCTGACCAGCAAATTGAAGGTTGGGGTCAAAGCTTTCGAAAGCCCCCCGTGCTGTTCGATACATCAATGGAAAGGCAACTACAACGGAAGCAAAAATTGCCGAATACCAATTCATTACCAGGCGAACGTTGGCGGTTTTAATAAGAAAACTTCCGATGGCTGAATAAGGACCAAACAATTTCAATAAAAAGAAACCTACCACGGTTGGGGGCAAAACAAGGGGAAGCGTAAGAATCACATCTATCAGCCCTTTCAAAAGCCGGGGAAGTTTGGCGATGTGCCAGGCTGCAAAAATGCCAGTGATAAAGATTACGGCTGTGCTGATCGCGGCAATTCGTAAGGAGTTCCACAGCGGGAACCAATCCATTTGTGTAAAGCTCATCTAGATTATTTGAGAACTATTAGCAACGTCCTTCAGCGCGACAAATTTGTGGTTTGTCGCGTTGAAGGAGAGTTGTATTGTCGATTATTCCGGGATGGAAAAACCAACACTGGTGAGTATAGCCT
>CAZMZQ010000058.1:0-8482 GCA_964570745.1 uncultured Anaerolineaceae bacterium | reverse complement strand
AAGTATTGCCAGGCGATCGCAATGATGTCAAAGACTGCGGAGATTGTTCATACGATCACGATTATTGAAGAATAATTCTTCACACCAATTATCTCTTAAAGAAACGGACAATTGGTGTTTTTTTCTTCGAGTAACGTAACGGTATATATCTTGCCAGGATGGCACTAAGACCGCAATCTTTCTGGTTGATCCTCACAAATTACGTCTAAGCCAGAAACTGGTACAATTTTGGAAACATGAAATTTCAGCGTTTGATTCTCTTGATTCTTCTTTTAACCTTCCTGAGCGGATGTGCAAAAGAGCCAGCTGAGGTAGTTATAGAAGTGTCTCCTACTTCGGGTGAAATCAACCCCACAGAGGCTCCTGAACCAACCCCAACCGAGGTACCTCTGGTTTTAAAACTGCCTGATCCACCAGAAAACGAAACCCATTATAAGCTTGACCTGATCTTCAATTATTACTCTCATTTTGGTTCAATAACTCAAATTATCACCTACACGAATAAAAGCAGCCAACCGATGGATGAGGTTTTGCTGGTTGTCCCTCCAAGGAACTTTGAAAACAGCTACAGTCAATATAGCCTTCTTGGAGAACGGGTGTTGGATTTTCGTGAAGAGGGCATTTTTACCTGGTTGAGACTCAATTCACCGCTGCAGCCGTTGGAAACAACGACGTTTAATCTCAGCTTCCGCATCTATCTCCCTGAACACCAGGGGATTTATGGCTACACCAACCAACAGGCAAATCTTTCTGATTGGTACCCTTTTATCCCACCATATGATGAAGAGGAAGGTTGGTTAGCCTACCCACGCGTTGTAGACCAAGACAATATTATCGTTGGTGAATCAATCGTCAACGAATTTAGCAATTTCGAAGTCAACCTGACCCTGGTCAGCCATGCGGAATTAATAGAAGTGGCAGCCAGTGCTCCCGCACAAGGGTCTGATGGAAAATACAGCTATATATTAGAACACGCCCGTGGGTTTAGTTTCTCAATCAGCGACAGTTATTTTGAACATGAAGTTGTTCAGGATGGGGTCAGGATTCGTTCTTATGTCTTTATGAACCAGATTGAACAAGGCAAAGCTGTCACCGAGCTGGGCGCTCTGGCAATGAAATTGTATGGCGAACTTTGGTTCCCATATCCTCGTGAATTGGTCTCCATTGTTGTAGGTGACTTCTTACATAATATGGAGATGGACGGCTTGATAATGATCAGTTATGGCATCTTTGATTTTTACGATGGCAACCCTGATACTGATCTGACCCTGATGACATCGCATGAGTTGTCACACCAATGGTTTTATGGCTTTATTGGAAGCAATCATGCATTGGAACCCTGGCTCGATGAAGCAATTGCGACTTATGCAGAATTGCTCTATTTTGAGCGTTATCACCCGGATTTTGTGGACTGGTGGTGGCAGGTTCGCATCTATCGACCTGCGCCGACCGGTTATGTCGATTCGAATATTTGGATCGATGGCGGTTACGTCACTTATCGAAATGCCGTCTATCTGAAAGGGGTACAATTTTTACACGAAATACGCCAGACTGTCGGCGAAGGAGCTTTTTTCGCAGCCTTAAAGGATTATGCTTATACCAATACCTATAACATCAGCAAACGTCAGGATTTCTTTGATGCATTCTCACGTCATAGCCAGGCGGATTTGACTGCAATTATTTCAAAATATTTCCAAAACTAAGTTCAAAAATCCCAATGGCATGCCAACTTGACAACCAAACATTTGTTGATTATTATGCCCAAACGGAGCTTTTATGACAGAAGAACCACTAAATGAAGATAAACCCGAAGAAACTGACTTGGAAAACGATCCTCGACTTAAAAAACCTGAATCCAAACCAAACTGCACTCTGATGAAAAAAAGCGGAACAATCGCCGCGCTTGTCATGATTGCTGTCGCCCTCGTCTTACTGCTAATATGGCTTATTCAAAGCCGAAGCGGTGCTAAAACCGATCTCCCTGCATCAACAGAAACAGCTGAGACACTTGGAAATCCGGTTGTTTCACATGATTTTGAGGCTTTCGTTACGCTTGTTCCGACTCAAACAGTTGAGGTTATCTTAGCAACTCCAACAGCAACTGTTGTCCCTCGTAATGAGGTAATCACGCATGTTATCCAGGAGGGTGAAACTGTTTCCACCATCGCCTCTTTATATGGTTTATGGCCAGAGACTATTCTTTGGGCAAATCGCTATGAGCTGCTGGAAGACCCACGCAATTACACACCCGGCATATCCATTTACATTTTGCCAGTAGATGGTGTCTATCATGTCTGGTCTGAAGGGGAGGGATTGGGAGCTGTATCGCGTTACTATGGTGTGACCCCAGAGGATATTATCGATTATCCGGTCAACAACCTCAGTCAGGCTACAGTTGGTTCTTACGCAGATCCAAACATTAAAGCCGGAACCCGGCTCGTTATTCCGGGAGGAACTCTGCCGAATTACTTCGCCAGTGATACATTACTTTATTATGCAGCAGTCGAGAAGCTGAAAAGTCTTCCACTGGGAACACCAGAAACCTATCCATCACCCCGAACTGAAATCATTGCCTATGAAGTTGTTGAGGGTGATACCATCTTCACCATAGCTAAGAGCTTTGATGTTGAACCCGAAACAATTTTGTGGACCAACCGTTACCTGATCGGTGATACTCCTGATGGTGTTTACCCGGGGCAGGACCTGATCATTCTGCCAGAAGACGGTGTATATCATGCCTGGCTCTATGGAGAAGGACTGAACGGTGTTTCAAGGGGATACGGAGTCACTCCAGAAGACATTTTAAATGAACCAATGAATGACATCGATGTAGCTGCAATCGGAGATTACAGTCTTCCGAAAATCAGAACCGGCACCTTTTTTTACATTCCCGGTGGTCAAGGTTCAATTCCGACCTGGGTAGGTGTCATCACCAACGCGAACGATCCCGCTGGAAAACACCCAAATGTTTCCTATCTTGGTGCGTTTTCTTGTAATACCACCGCCTGGGCAGTTGGTTCTGGAGCATTTAGATTGCCAACTGATACAAGTGCCATCAGTGGTTATGAATATAACCCACCAGTTCACAATGGATTGGATTATGCTGGAAGAACTGGGCATAACATCTATGCTACAGACACAGGTGTGGTCATTTACGCCGGTTGGTCAGATCGTGGATATGGGAATACGATTGTTGTTGATCACGGGAATGGCTACCTGTCACTTTATGCTCATTTGATGGATGGTGGGGTTAACGTAGGATGTGGTTCCATAGTTTCTGGTGGGCAGCTCATCGGTTATATGGGTTCAACAGGCAATTCGTCTGGAGCACATCTTCATTTTGAATTGCGATACAATGGCTCGCCTGTCAACCCACATGGCTTTGGTTTATAAAGTTATTCGGGCGGTTGAAACCCGTCCCGATATTTCCACGAAGAAAAACGAAGCCGACGGAGGATTTCCCATTCCGCCTGCTGGACACCACTCAGGTCGACAGGTAAGACTCTAATCAAGGAGTTACTATGAAACGTTTCTTTCTCGTTATCGCCGCGATATTGCTTGCTGCCTCAGCCTGCAACAATAAGGAACCTGCACCCCAGACTCCAACAGAAACGCCCACACTTCTTCCAAGTGAAACCCCAATGCCAATTGCGACTACCGAACTAACGCCTGTTCCCGAAGAGTTCACAAGGTACAATTTTGATCTGACATTGGATTACAGCCGACACGCTGCCCAGGTTATTCAAACCATCGACTATCTCAATAAAACCGACTTCAGTCTTGAATCTCTCCTGCTGGTTGTACCGCCTCGTGTTTTTGCCGGTACGTATGAACAAACTGAACTGTCCGGTGATAAAGTCCTGAGTTTTAACGAAGATGGTTTCCGAACAACCTTGTTTCTCGCACAGCCGCTCGAACCCGGTCAGCGGCTGGTCCTGCGGCTCGCTTACTCACTTTCAATTCCCCAGCGGGAAGGCAGTTTCGGCTGGACCCAACGCCAGCTAAACCTGAGCAACTGGTACCCATACATTCCTCCGCTCAGTCCAGACCAGACCTGGATTAGTCATGATCCTTTGATCACCACAACCAATATGATGGTGGGTGAATATGTTGTTAATGAAATAGCTGATTTTCAATTGAACCTGCGGCTGGCTGAAAACCTTCCCAATCTCCTGGTAGCAAGCGGAGCGAATTCAATGCCGATAGCGGGTGGGATGAATTATTCACTTGAGCGTGCAAGGGGTATGTCATTCTCGGTTTCCAACCAGTTCCACCAGGAGCAGCTTGAGCATAACGGTATTCTCATCAATGCATATGTTTTCCAGTACCAAAAAGAAAAAGCCCCTGCGGTTTTACAGACTGCCAGTCAGGCGATGGACTTATTTACCAATATTTTTGGTCCTTATCAATACGACCAAATCAGCCTGGTTTCTGCTGATTTTCTCCACAATATGGAGATGGACGGCATGGTTCTGATTTCCAACCGTGTTATTGATTTTTACGATGGCACCGCTGAAAACAATCTGACCATCCTTGTGCCCCACGAGCTCTCCCACCAATGGTTTTATAGCCAGGTTGGCAGTAACTATGCCATGGAACCCTGGTTGGATGAAGCTATAGCTACCTATTCAGAATCCTTGTTTTACGAGCACTATCACCCCGAACTCTCCGATTGGTGGTGGGATAACCGTGTCTACGCACACCCTCATGAGGGCTATGTAAACAACAGCATTTATGATGCCGGTTCATATGAAAATTACCGTTCTTCGGTTTACCTCCGCGGAGCAATTTTTTTGCATGACCTGCGTATTACCATGGGGGACCAGGCGTTTCTATCTGCAATAAAGAATTATGTTGCCCAAAACAACTTGAAAATCGCTACAAAAATTGAATTCATCGCTGAGTTTCAGGCTGCCAACCCAACTGTGGATTTACAACCTGTTTTCAACCGATATTTCAAAGAATAGTTTATCTTTGCGCTGGGATCATACTCTGGGAATCTGACAACACGCTTGCTCGAACTACCTGATTACCTCTTACCAACAAGCCTTCGTAAGGTCGGTCTCCCTCGACCGGGACCCAGCCATTCATCTTAAAAGGCAAAACACTTGAAGCCGCAGGAATCCATTGTCCGTTATATTTTCTTGCCATGTGAGCATGGGTGCCGGTTGCACTCCCACCCTCGCAGGAAGGATTCCCGATGATATCGCCCTTCTTGACCACATCACCCAATTTAACACGTCCTGCTTCTGCAATATGGAGATATAAGATAACCCAACCAGTCCGTTCATCACCATCACCGTCCAAATCGAGCATTACAGTTCCCACATCGATTCTTGCAACCACTCCATCAGCAATCGCGATAGCAAATTGCTCAGTTTCAACACAGCCATGCGTTTTGCTTGGAGGGGCAAAGTCGATCGCTGCCCACGGTTTTCTCGTGCCCCAGCCGGTGTGGGGTCCGCCTGTGTAAGCCCAGACTGTGTCAGGTGAAAATGGCAAAATCAGGTCAGGCTGGGTTAGACTACCCGGCAAAACAGTCGTGTCTCTTTGCCATGGGTCGCCAAACAAATCGGCAAAAGTTTTTGCGAAGCCATCTGGTCCAATTGCCTGAGCATATTCATCAATATCCATCAGCAGCGAGAAATAGTTCTGCAGTGCAACAGTGGCAGAATTTTGGAAGGGATCGATATTTTCGATCGTTCCGTCACGGTGTTCAATATTAGTCATTTCTCCATTGAAGTAACGATAAAAACCATCATTCAACAGGTCAGATGCATAAGAAATTTGCAGATGAACGCCGCGGTGATAGTTTTCGAAACCTAAAAAGCTATCTTCAACAGCAGGGTTTCGTTGTGGATTGGTGAGAGCGCCGGTCTGAAATTCGATTAAAGACAGCAGAAGTTTTGGGTTCAGACTGTAGTTAATCGAATAGTAGTTGATAACACCCTCAGCATCGACTGTGCCATCCTGGATGTTTGCCCGGTAATTTTTGAACCAGCCGGTTGTTGAGTCCAGAAACGCTTTTAGATCGAAATCCAGCAAATCGGGACCATAAACAAAAGCGGCATCAGGGATTATCTGAAATTCCGTCCCCCAAAGAGGCTTGTAATAAATGGGCATCTTCATCGGAAAGCCAGGAGGAAGTGTGGTGATGTCGGTTGGAATCTCGGGGTTTGCCCACAAAATTTCTTGTGGAGAAGCACCAAAACGCACAGAAAGCAGATCCAGGCTGTCTCCACTCTGTGCTGTGTAATCCACAAGGGTCCCCGGTTCATAGACCGGACGGCTTGAAAAAGGTGTTGTCGTTGCCATGACGGTCGCAGTTGGCTCAACCGATGTGCTTTCCAGCACAATATAACCTGATTCCCTTTTAGGGCTGCAGCTGTTGATAATGATTACGATTACGCCAAGGATAGCGAACAGGACAAGTTTTTGTTTTCGATTATTCATACTTCACCCATACATTTTGGGTCAGGAAAAACTATAACATAAACCGGAAAAGCCGTTTAATCTCATTACATTGATCAAAAACCGGATTGTTTGCACTGGTAGTGGTCTAACGTTTGATATGTGAGATACCTGCGCCAACGACACTGGCTTTGACCACTTCATCACCGTTAACCAGCCAGCCACTAAGCGGTTCAGAACCGGCTTTGGCTTTCCAACCGCTCATCACAAACGCCAAGGGTCCTTCTGCCGGCACCCATTCGCCGTTGTACTTACGGGCAATGTGAAGGTGAGTGCCTGTCGAAATACCACCTTCGCAAGACGGATGACCGATCCTGTCTCCAGCCTGAACCCAGCTGCCAACCGGGATTCGCCCACTGGTGGCAATATGCAGATAGATGATATTCCAACCGGTTTGTTCGTAACCGTCACCATCCATATCCACCACCACCGTTCCAGCTTCAGAACGCACCACCAGCCCTGAGCCAACCGAAGTAACCCAGGTCCAGTTTTCGTTACAGCCCTGTTCAGCCGAAGGAGGAGCAAAGTCCAGGGCAGCACGTACATCTGCTGCACCCCAGGCAGCATGGGGACCAACCGTATAACTCCACTTTACTCCTTCATCAAAGGGCAGGATCAACTCCGGCTGTAATACGTTAGGGGTAAACAGGGGTTCATACTGTTGGGCAATCACCCATGGATCGCCAAACATGTTTGAATATGTGGTCAAAAACCCATTTTCTGCATAGAGGTCATTTGACCATCCTTCAAACTGGCTGAGTGACGAGAAGAAATGCATCAAACCAACCGTGCCGCAGTTCAGTTCTGCAGCCAGGCGAAGCTCCCATCCATCTACGAATTCAACGCTAACCACCGTGCCTTCACGCCATCCATAGTATCCGCTTTCAATAATGCCAGCTGCTTTTACCAATTGATGATACAAACCAGGGGTATCTCCGAGTTTTATGCCAAGAGGATATGTCTTATCAAAGTTTGTCTGGGGATAGCCAAAAACCCATCCACTTTGATATTCGATCAGAGCCAGAAGCAGGCGCGGATGAATCGCAAATTCCCTTGCCACCTTATCGACAATTTCAGCGCCGCTTGGTGTTCCAAAAGCATAAACAGCCTCATGATAAGTAGCTAAATATCCTCCGGCATTATCCAGGTAAGCTTGGGTATCAAAACCGATTGATGAAGGCGAGTTAACCACCTCGCTGTCTGGAAAAAGCTTCAGGTTAGAGCTGGTTTGCTCCAGCCGATTGGGGATCAGGAGTAATTGCCCCTGGGGAATAAAACCTTCTTCCGGAAGCGCGGAAGTCGAAGTGATATCAGATGTTTCAACTCCAAAGCGAACAGCCAGAACACCGATGCTATCGCCACTTTGGGCGTAGTAGAGAATTGGCGCATTTTCTTCATATCGGATCAGGTGTGCCTGGGTAGGCAGCATTGCTGTGTATCCATTGTTAGGTTCGGAAATCTGCTGTTGCGGCGCAGGTTCTTGAGTCGACACCAAACTCTGGAGGTTGCTACTATCATCCTGATTTTCGGAACTATGAACCGATTTGATTGTGGGGTTTTCTGGAAAGCTTACTTCGAGTTGAACCGGTTCAGAAACAGGGTCTATCGGCTGGGCTGCAGCCGTCTTTGAGCCGAAATTGAGCGCACCGGAGACTTTCAATCCAACAGCTAAAATAACCAGTATGAGGATCATGCCAATTGTAAGAGTGGTTTTTCTGCGTTTACGTTGTAATTTACCCAGACGCTTTTCACCTGCATCATGGATTGCTAATTTTGTTGATCTCTGAGCGACCATTATAGGCTTCAACTGTGACACCGTCTTTTGTCAAACTCCCGTCATAAACAATTCCGTAGCTTTTGGCAATCCATCCTCCTAAATTGAAGGGGATCTCTCCTCCGGCATCGATCCAAATCCCGTTGAATCGTCGTGCAAGATGAAAGTGAGTTCCATTTGTAACGCCACCTTCACAGGATGAGATGCCAATTACATCTCCTGTTGCAACTCTCGTGC
>CAZMZQ010000057.1:7089-8695 GCA_964570745.1 uncultured Anaerolineaceae bacterium | reverse complement strand
AAATTCGGGTGATCCCATAAAAACAACTTTTGGCAACATGAGGGGATTTTATCATATGGTTACAAGTAAAAAAAAGATTTGTAACTGATGAAGTGAGAATATATGGCGAAGATGAGACATGCATTACAATAGTCAGTGCAATCGTAAAAGAATATAATTAAAACAGAAAGTGAGGTTTTATTATGACAGACCAAAATGATAATTTCGAATCCGAACCTGTAACCACCGAATACAGCCAGGACGGTGTGCACTTCACACAAATTAATCCCAAGCCTCATCTCGATCAATCGGAAGAGACCACTCTGGCATTGTTTGCGCACCTGGGGGTTTTTCTAAACTTTTTCACCGGGTTCTTAGGGCTCTTGCCTCCTTTGATCATATATTTTGCTTACAAGGATCGCTCTCGTTATGTCGCATATCAAGCTCTGCAGGCGCTGGTTTTCCAGGGCGTGTTCTTTTTTGGAGGCATAATTTTGGCTGGTGTCGCATGGTCGCTCTCGATAATTCTCACCTTTGTTGTGGTTGGGCTCTGCGGGTTCCCAATTGCCCTGCTTTTGACTTTGATCCCCGTCGGTGCCTTGTT
Organism: uncultured Anaerolineaceae bacterium; assembly: GCA_964570745.1. Lineage (GTDB taxonomy): Bacteria > Chloroflexota > Anaerolineae > Anaerolineales > Anaerolineaceae > Mesolinea. The sequence continues at coordinate 8,112 of CAZMZQ010000057.1, read as the reverse complement.
TTACGCCATCGTGGCAGCAGTAGATACTTATCACCATCGCGATTTCAAATATTGGATGGTCGGAGATTGGCTGCGCGAAACCTACGAAGGTTGATTTATTAAATTTACGGAGAGAGCGGTTGGATAAACCGCTCTTTTTTTATGAAAAATTACTTTATTCCTTGATAAAAATATTTTGATGGTAATAAATCGTGTTTCTAACCCATCCATGTGAAAGAAAGATTGTAAAGATATGGACCAGGCTCCGAGATCTTTTGAATGAATAGAAGTGACTCTATCTTTTCTTCTTTTTCAAGTGGAAGAATTTGCCAATGCTGAAGATAAGCAAGCCAGTCAGAAGAATCGCAAGGCAAGCAACCACAATCGCATCGATCGTGCTGCGTTTTTCAAAAATTCGTGAAGTCAGAAGGCGAGTGCGCAATTCCTCAACAAAACCGCCGTCAGGTGTGGTCTGGCTCAACTGTTGATTCAGCAGCTTCTCGATCCTGCTTAGTTCAGTTTTTTGAAGCTCTAAAGATTCCATTCTTCTACCTTCCTTGTAAATTTTAACCCCCGTTAGGTTTATTAGATACGGGTTTCGTTATCGTCTTTTGCGCGGTCTTTTAATTCTGTCAGGGTCCGATGGTAGAGGCTCTTAATTGCCCCCTCAGTCTTGCCAAAAACAACTGCTATTTCAGCATTGGAGAGTTTTTGAACAAATTTTAAGATGATTAACTCTCGTTTTTGTGGTGTGAGGTCGTTGATCAACCTGAGCAGATAAGTATTATCCTGTTTTTTTGAAAGATATACTTCCGGGCTGGAAGATCTGCTGGTATCGGGAATAACAAGGTTTTCTATAGAGACCTCAGTAACTTTTGCACGATCGCGGAAGTGATTCGCCACCAGGTTATGCGCAATCCGATACAGCCAGGCACTGAAAGGCAAACCCAGGTGTCTGTAAGTTCCAATATTCTTGAGGGCTTTAAAGAAGACTTTCGCAGTCAAATCTTCGGCATCGTTCGCATTTCCAACCCTGAAGTAAAC
>CAZMZQ010000057.1:0-6989 GCA_964570745.1 uncultured Anaerolineaceae bacterium | reverse complement strand
TGTGCATTTATATTTCCCACACAATTATCTAGAAACCCAATGTACTCCACCCTGGTGGAAATATTCATCTAAAGAGGTAGACCCATGAGTGATTTTCTGTTTAATAAAGGTATCGAAGTTTACGACCCTAACGTCAAGAGCCTGGTCGAATTTGAAACCGAGCGCCAGGCACGCCGCCTGATCATGATACCCAGCGAAAGCATCGCTCCAAAGGCGGTACGTGAGCTGCTGGCATCGCCATTCACCAATATCTATGCAGAAGGCTACCCACGTCCTGAAACACGGTACCAGGATGAAGCCACGATCATGGATTACGCCTTGCAGCTGGGTCGCTATCGCCGGCATGGTGACGGTCGTTATTATAAAGGGGTCGAGTATGTAGATATGCTCGAAGCCCTCGCACGCCGTCGGGCAGCTGAGCTTTTTGTAGCCAACGACCTGATTCCTGATGACCTTTGGGTCAACGTTCAGCCGCTCTCAGGAGCCCCCGCCAACACCGCCATCTATACCGCCTTGATAAAACCTGGCGATACGATTTTGGGTATGGATTTGCTACATGGAGGACATCTGACCCATGGCTCACCAGTCAACCGCTCGGGATTATTCTATAACGCCCGTCACTACACGGTCGACCCCAAAACTGAGCGGCTGGATTATGACGAGATCCTCAAAATTGCTAAAGAAGCCAGACCGAGGGTCATTATCGCTGGCTACACTTCTTACCCATGGATCCCGGATTGGCAAAAATTTCGAGATATCGCAGATGAAGTCGGTGCCTGGTTACTGGCGGACATCTCGCACATCGCTGGTTTAGTCGCTGCTAAGAAAGTTCCTTCCCCCATTGGTATCGCTGATGTAGTCAGCTTCACCACCCACAAAACACTTTGTGGTCCCCGTGGTGCAGTGATCATTTGCCATGATCGCGAACTGGGTGAAAAAATTGACAAAGGGCTTTTCCCAGGAGAACAAGGTGGTCCACACGTCAACACAATAGCAGCGATGGCACTAACCTTCAAATTAGCCACCACGAACCAATTCATTGAATTACAGGACCAAACGCTCAAAAACGCAAAAGCTCTCTCAGATGCATTTAAAGAATTGGGGGTGAGGGTTGCTTATGGTGGCACAGACAGCCACATGTGCCTCTTGGACTGTAAATCTTATAAAAGCCCAGAAGGTGTCCCTTTGAATGGAGACCTTGGTGCTCGCATCCTCGACCTGGCAGGTATTGTTGTCAACCGGAACACGATTCCCGGCGACAAATCTGCCCTCCGCTCAACAGGCATTCGTATGGGTTCTACCTGGTTAACACAGCGCGGATTCAAAGAAGATGGTTTCCGTAACATTGCTGGATTAATCGACGAATTGTTTAAAGCCACCACTCCTCTTGGTCGTACCAGTAATATCACCCGTGCCAAACTCAGCTTTGAAACATTAACCCGTATTAATAGTGAAGTCCGAATTATGGCAGACGAAAACCCGGGATTCGATGAAGTTGAACAACTGCATGGTGCCCCACATTATTTCTACCTCGAAGACCTTCCACGTTCAGAGTTTGGTGCGCTGGAATTAACAGGCGAAACCGTGCGTGCATTCTTAAACTTCGCTATGACGAGCGATGTAGAAGCGTTACAACCCGGAGATTCGCAGAATACCATGATGCATACGACTTCTGGCGATATTGAAGGTGTACTAACCTGTAAAACTCCCTTTCGCTATATTCTGACCGTCCCCGCAGAAACACTAGGTTTGGCAGGTTTGTGGATCGTTGGGCTATCCACCGGCTTTATCTATTATGATGAAGACCTGACCCAGAAAATCCCAGGTCCAATTTCGATCAATAAGGCGGACCCGGTTTGGGATAAACCTGAAGGAGACCCAATATATAACAATAAACCCTACTACGTTGGGATGCCAAAGGATATTCAGCTGGATGCACGACCCGAGTTTAAATGGGTTGAACCGACTGATCAACCGTTGAAGCGCACCAAACTATATCAAACACATGTTGACCTGGGTGCGAAAATGACACCTTTTGCAGGCTGGGAGATGCCGCTCTGGTATACCTCTGTTCTGCAGGAACACCTTGCAACCCGCAAGGCTGCCGCGTTGTTTGATGTGACTCATATGGGTGTATTTTTGGCAGAGGGTCCTGATGCAGCAGTCTTCCTCGATTCAGTCTGTGGAAATGACGTTCTCTTCCGAAAAATTGGAGAGTCAGTCTACACACACTTCATGGATCCGGATGCCAACGTTATCGATGACCTGATCATTTACAGAGTTGAAGCAGAAAAATATCTGCTGGTTGTCAATGCTGCCAATGAGGATAAAGACTGGGCATGGCTCAATGCTGTCAAAGACGGAGAGGTTCGGATTGATCGGGAGCGTCCCTGGGTAACAATTTATGGTCGTAACGTAATTTTGCGAAACCTGAGAGATCCTAAAGAAGGAAAAGACATGCTGGTGGATATTGCATTACAAGGTCAAATAAGCCGCGATATCCTCTGTAAGCTTGCAGAACCAGCCGAACAGCGCAAGATCCGAAGGTTAGACCGCAGTCAGCTCTGCAAGAGCGTGATCGCTGGCGTGGATGTAATCGTCTCCCGCACTGGCTACACCGGCGAAAAAATGGCATTTGAGATTTTTGTCCATCCTGATGACGTGGTTCATTTATGGAACGCAATCATGGAGGTTGGAACACCGCTCGGAATGCTTCCTTGTGGGCTTGCTGCACGAGACTCACTTCGCACCGAAGCCGGTTTGCCGCTTTATGGACATGAAATGGGAGGCGAGACCAACCTAACCGTTGCTGAAGCAGGGTTCCTGCCTTTCCTCAAATTGAATTCAGCCTGGTTCATCGGACGAGAAGCAACTGTTAAACGCGAAGCGGAACGTACCGGCGTAGTAGCACGATTTACTTTTGATGAAAAAGCTGTTCGAATGGCTCATCATGGTGATCCGGTATGTGACATGAAAGGCCGCATGATAGGCTTTGTTACCAGCTGTGCGATCGACAGCAAAGGTTACCTTACCGGTCAGGCTTTTATTGACAAGAAAGCCGCTACAGAAGGCACTAAAATCTTCATATTCCAAAACGCACCGAACTGGCGTCAAAACCCTCCTGCTCAACTCACCTTAGGAGACAGGGTAGCGCTGCCAGGTACCGCAACGATTGTAAGCAGGTATTTGAAAATATAGAAAAACAATAAAAAAGGAGAACTTTATGTCAACACCCTGGGAATTACGGTTCGCAAATCGAACCCAAAGAATGAAAAGCTCATTTATTCGCGAGCTATTAAAGGTCACTAATCAACCTGACGTGATCTCGTTTGGGGGGGGATTCCCTGCTGCCGAGCTCTTTCCGATCGAAGAAACCAAAAAAGCATGCGACAAAGTTTTGACTTTGTACGGTAAAAAAGCCCTGCAATATACTACCACTGAGGGTTACGACCCGCTGCGTCAATGGATTGCAGACGACATCACCAAGTCTGGTGTGAAAATAACAAAAGACAACATCTTGATTACGACCGGTTCACAGCAGGCATTGGATTTTGTGGGCAGGATCTTTATCAACCAGGGCGACCGGGTCTTAACCGAATCACCTACCTATCTGGGTGCCATCCAGGCATGGAATAGTTACGGCCCAACCTATGTTACCGTAGACACAGATGAAGATGGACTGGTGACGGATACGCTGGAAGAAAAAATAAAGCAAAACGTCAAGTTTATGTATGTTTTACCCAACTTCCATAACCCGCTGGGTGTGACAATGTCTTTGGAACGACGCAAGCGTCTGATTGAGCTGGCAAATCAATTTAACGTGCCCTTAATTGAAGATGATCCATACGGCAAGTTGATTTTTGAAGGTGAAATGCTTCCACCTATTGCCGCCCTGGATGCCGAATATCACAACCAGGCAAACGGGGAATTTTCTGGAAATGTGATCTACACAAGCACATTTTCAAAGATCCTCGCCCCTGGTCTGCGGATCGGTTGGGTAATTGCACCGGCTGAAGTTGTGAAACGCATGGTTCAGGCAAAACAAGGCAGCGATCTTCAGTGTTCGACATTTGATCAATATATCGCCTACGAACTGGCTTCGGGGGATTGGCTCGAAGGTCATATTGAGACAATTCGCCGGGTTTACAAGGAACGCCGCGATGCCATGCTTCAGGCTTTTGAAGAATTTATGCCCGAAGGTACCACATGGACCGTTCCGAGGGGTGGGTTATTCCTCTGGCTGCGTCTGCCCGATGACTGCGATGCCCTCGAACTCTTCCCGAAAGCTATTGAGGAGAAAGTTGCCTATGTTCCAGGAGTACCTTTCTACCCCAACGGCGGACCAGTAAATACCATGCGCCTGAATTTCTCGGCTGCAAACCCTGAAACGATCCACGAAGGTATCAGAAGGTTATCGGTGATGATTAAGAAGACCATGGTCGGGAAATAGTTTTTTCAACTAAATACACAAAAAAGGCTGCTTCTGTTGAAGCAGCCTTTTTAGATGATCGTAATGGGCAATTTACCTTTAATTTATACCCGCTATCACTGCCACATGGAAAAATCTGTCAGAATCGAGCCGCCGAGAAACTCACGTAAAATGGAATTATCCGGCACGAATTCTGATGTGGTGGGCAAAAACCATTCCAAAAATTTCAACAGACGTTTTGCTTCGATGTGTTCCACACTGCCAAACTGAACCTGGCGGAGAAGAGGTTCCACAACCGGTTTGAGGGTTGAAATCTCGTAGACCAATGCGGAGTTAAACATCGCATCGGCATTTTCCTGGTAGGGGAAAATGTGTTGTTTCTCCCCTGCCCGAACAGATTCCCAGCGGGATATCGTCTGGCTGGCACTATAACCACGGTCACGAGCGTCGCGCACAATCCGCCGGAGCATACGTGTGTCTGTGGTTGAAATGCGGTTGTGACGGTCGAGGTTGAGCTGGGTAAGGCAGGAGATATAGACCCTGAAGGTCATTGCAGGGTCGATCTCACTCAGGAGGTTGGGGTTGAGCCCATGGATTCCTTCCAGGATGACTATTTCACCTTTATCCAGATGGGCGATTTTTCCATCCTGGCTAACACCTGTGATAAAGTCGTAGTGGGGTAATTGCACTTCCTGCCTATTTAAAAGCGCTTTAAGGTCATGATTCAGACGATCAACATCCATTGCCCGGAGGGATTCATAATCCTTGTGCCCGTTGGGCAAGAGCGGGGTCTTTTCACGGTCTACAAAGAAGTTGTCCATCTCTAGGGCAAAATGACTGATTCCCCTAGCGACCAGTTGAATTCCTAATCGTTTTGAAAACGTGGTTTTCCCAGACGAAGAGGGTCCTGCAATCAGGACCACACCAACCCTGTCGCGGTTTGCATATATTTGATCCGCTATTTTTGATATTTGCATTTCTTGCATTGCTTCAGAAACAAGAATTACCTCATCAACATGCCCATTTTGAATGGCATCGTTGAGCGCACCGACTGATGGAATCCCGAGCTTGTTCAACCATTCGCCATATTCCTTGAAGGTTTTGAGCAAGGTTGGGTATTTTCCCAGAGGTTGTATGATTTTCGGCTTGTTGCGGCGAGGGAAACGAAGCACAAACCCGCCTTCCACCAATTTCAAAGCAAACCACTGCAGATAACCTGATGAAGGTACCATATAACCGTGATGATAATCACGGACACTATCCGCCTGGTAGAGAACCAGGTCTGGTCGTTGGCGGTATTTTAGCAGGCTGACCTTATCGGATTCCCCCGCATCGGTAAAGTAATCGATTGCTTCCTGAAGGGGAACAGTTGTACGAATAAAAGGGATGTCGTCCGCAACCAGCTGCTGCATGTGCTTTTCAAGCAGATTTAACTCATCTACACCAAAATTTTCCAGGTTCGCAATCTGACAGTGATATCCACCCGATGAAACTGAATGATCAATGGTCAGCAACCCTTCCGGAAAACAGTGTTTGAAGGAAACTTCGAGCAGGAAAACGAGCGAACGACGATAAATCCGAGCGCCGTCCGCATCAGCCATAGTGATCAGATCGCCAACCCCATCATGTGCCAGCGGATAGGTCAGTTCCCGCAGAGAACCATCGAGGATCATACCCACTATCTGGGGCTGGTCATCTTCCTGGAGGAGTTTGACAAATTCTTCCAATCTCGCCCCACGCCGTCCGGTAATAATTCGTCCGTCAACGAGAGTCAGTTCAACATCGGGTCTTGGGTTGGTGGACAGGTAAAAGTCTTTTGTCATAGTTCTCTCTTTCTTTATTATTTTATCGAAATCAGGGGTACTATGGCAAAATCATCCGGACCTTTTCCGTCCACAGGAGAAGCTGAAGAAGGATAGGTTCCCAAGGCTTCCTCCTGGCTTACAGCCGCACCTTCGGGAATGAGCAGATCGATGATGCGCGTATGATTGTTGTCAACAGGAGCGCCACCAAAGCGGTAGCCCTCAGCTTTTTGGTTTACATCGCGGACGCGCCAAACTCCGGCTGCCGGATAGCCTTCCTGCCCTAACAAAGCGACGGCGAAAGACCATGATGCAGGACTTCCTTCACCGAGGAATTCGACAGGCAGGCTGGCAATGACAGCATTTTGGCTGTTGTCGACATAAACCTTCATTGCACTGGTAGCTTCCGTATAGTTAACTGGCAAGCCTCCCTCATCAAGGACAACTACCTGCGGGGTCCAGCCTTCGATCCAGAGAGCGATATCCCAGCCGTTACCGGCTGCAAGGGCGGCATTGCGACCGGGCAATAACATGCGTGCACCGGTTGAGGCGCCAGGGTCTTTGTCTATATAGACGTCGAAGGTCTGTACAGAAAAGCCGGCAGGAGAACCCCAGCCATTGGCGATCTCTGCCTTGACGCCAAACGTGAAGTAGAGGTTATCACCATCGCTGGAGAGTTCGAAAAAGGTCAGGTCAAAATCACCGGCTTTGAAAACACCATCGCCTGGATAGGTGTAGGTGCCCGGACCATAATCGTC
>CAZMZQ010000056.1:5073-9012 GCA_964570745.1 uncultured Anaerolineaceae bacterium | reverse complement strand
AGACTGCCGTTGATATCCACGTCCTGCAAGGTGAACGCCCGATGGCAAACGACAATAACACACTCGGTCGCTTTAGACTGGATGGCATTCCTCCGGCTGCCCGCGGGATTCCGCAGGTTGAAGTCACCTTTGACATCGACGCAAACGGCATATTGAATGTAACCGCCAGGGATAAAGCCAGCGGTAAAGAGCAGAAAGTGACAATTACTGCTTCGACTAACCTTGATAAGGGTGACGTAGAAAGAATGGTGCGGGAAGCCAATATGAATAAGGCTGAAGATGACCGCCGCAAGGCACTGATTGAATCCCGTAATATGGGTGACAATGTCGCTTATCAGGCCGAAAAGACTCTGCGTGATCTTGGAGAAAAAGTTGATATCACCATGCGAAATGACGCTGAAGCAAAGATCCAGGTGCTCCGTGGAGCCCTTACGGGAGATGATGTGAGCGCTATAACAAACGCCACAAACGCTTTGCAGGAAGTGATGCAGAAAATCGGCAACGCTGCCTATCAACAAAGCGGTCCGGCAGATGGTACCCAGGCTGGTTCAGGACAAAACGGTTTTGACGGAGGTGCTGGTCCACAATCTGGGCAGTATGATTCCGGTGATGACGACGTGGTCGAAGGTGAATTCCACGAAGCATAAAAACCACTGATATAGACGAAAAGAGCCTGTTCGTTTTGAACAGGCTCTTTTTAAAACTTTTCTTCTTTTACAGATGAGAAAAGAGATTTGTCAGCGCTGATATAATCAGAAAATGATGGTTATAAAGAAAATATGGATGCTGTTTTCCTTGATCGTGATGTTAATGGTTATAAGCGGCTGCCTGGTTGAAATTGAGCATCTGCCTACTCGCACTCTGGTGCCAGTCGTTTCTGTGCCAACAACGACAGCCATACCCATAACCTTAACAGCAACCCCAATCCCAACTTTCACCGCTTCTCCAAGATCAACAGCGACGCCGAAGCCGGTGACTTTCACCGTTGGTGAGAGGGACGACATGTTCAGTATTGCATTGTATTATGGCATCTCTCTCGACGAATTAAAGGCAGCCAACCCGGATGTGAATCCAAATGCCATGGGGGTTGGTACGGTGTTGATAATCCCAATCGACCCGGCTGAGGCAGAGGTATTCTTACCTGAGAACGAGACGCAAAATATGCCGACCTTAACCTGGCAGGGAGCTGCAGGTATCAAGGGAGAAGCAGCCTGCTATCCGACAGTTCTCGGTGGGTCATATTGCCTTGCTGAGGTGGAAAATCAGGGCGGGGAAGCTCTCGAAAATGTTTCTGTTCTTTTCAGTATTTTCGATCAAAACGACAGGTTGACAGCAGAAATGACAGCCTTTACCCCATTGAATGTCCTTGATGTCGATGGGGTTTTGCCTGTGATGGCTTATCTCCCGGAGGGTGTTCCGGAAGGCGGACGAATTGAGGCAGAGGTAAACTTCTGGCTGCCCATGATGCCAGGGGACGATCGTTATGCCCGGGCTCAGGTAACCGACCAGCTGATTGAGCTTGACAGAAAAGACTTGGTCGCAGAGGTGAGCGGTGAGATCTCAGTTGATGCTGACGACCGGGAGTTGGCAAGCCTGTGGCTGTTGGTTGTTGCCTATGATCAAAAAGGTGTCCCGGTCGGGTTGCGGCGTTGGGAGGCTGATTTGCCTTTGACTCGCTTGAACAAAATTCCTTTCGAAACTTTTGTCTATTCCCTGGACGGACCGATAGATTCAATAAGGGTTTTGGTTGAATCCAGGTTTCAAACCCCCTGAGGTAATATGCAATCTGATTTATTTCCCGATATTGTCAAAAAAACTTATGTGATGGGAATCATAAACCTAACCCCGGATAGCTTTTCGGGCGATGGATTGTTGAACCAGGCTGATGTGGAAAAAGCTGCCTTGCAGCAAGCGCTGCGTTTCGCGGAAGAAGGAGCTGACGCGCTTGACCTGGGAGCAGAATCTACCCGACCTGGAGCGGTGAAGCTGGATTCGCATGAAGAACTACTCAGGCTTCTGCCATCATTAGATCTTATTCGCAGCGAATTACCCGACATGTTGATCTCGGTTGATACTTACAAAGCTGCCACGGCCCGGGCGTGCCTGGGCAGAGGGGCTGATATCATCAACGATGTCTGGGGCTTTAAATTTGACCCTGAGATGGCACATGTTGTTGCAGAATTTGGGGCGACAGCAGTGTTAATGCACAATCGGGAGTTTGGCGCGCGTGCAGTAACCGGCGATCTGGGTGGACGATATGAAGATGTAGAATACGATGACATTGTTAGCGAAGTGGCTGGCTGGCTCGAAGAATCGGTTGAAATCGCTCAAGAGGCAGGGGTGAGAGACGACAGGATCATCCTCGACCCTGGGATTGGTTTTGGTAAAACGATCGACCAAAGTCTTTATCTGCTTCAAAACCTCGACGTGTTGACTGAACTTGGCTACCCACTGTTGCTGGGGGTCTCTCGCAAAGGTTTTATCGGTCATACGCTTAACCTTCCAAAAGAGGAACGGCTTGAAGGATCCCTGGCTGCAAACGCCTGGGGAGTTATGACAGGCGCAAATATACTAAGAGTGCACGATGTAAAAGAAACCGTGCGATTAGCACGAATGCTGGATGCGATCCTGAACTCGCAACCTGGTCAGACCGGAATTGATGGAACGAACGTAAAGTAGATTCGTCTTATTTTCAAGACGCATAAGTCAAAGACTTGTTTGGAGTAAATTATATGAAGAAAAAACTATGGTTTATCGTCGTGGTTTTGGTGATCATTTCCACCAGCTGCCAGGCTGTCACACCAGCCCCTGATAACGAGGCGGAACTGCTCAGGCAGCAGAACCAACTGTTATCAGACCAATTGCTGGAAGCTCAACGCCAGATTTCTGATCTTGAATCCCAAATAGAAACCCTGAATGCTCATATCGCTGCCCTGCAGCCAGAGCCAACCCCGCAGCCTGAAAACCCGGAATTTGTTACCAGTCTTGCTGCTGAAGTTTTACATGTTTTACGAGTAAAAGACTTTTCCGCTTTGGCTACCTATGTTCACCCACTGCTTGGCGTCAGGTTTTCGCCTTATGCCTATATTAACACAGCAACCGACCTTCTTTTCACCCGCGAAGACGTGTTAAATTTTGCTGCAAACGACACTGTTTATACCTGGGGTACAGAGGCTGGCAGTGGATTTAGTATCGACCGGACTGTTGTCGATTATTGGGATAGATATGTAACCCCACAAGACCCTTCCCCGGCTTGGGAAGTGTTGAGCGACCCAACCCAAAAGGCGAGCAATACCATTGATAATTTTGCCGAGGTCTTTCCGGAGGCGGTTTACATGGAATACTACCAGCCTGGCACAGAAACATATGGACATTTGGACTGGAGGTCCTTGCGGCTTGGTTTTCAACGCTCGAGCGACGGAGGGTTATACCTGGTTGCAATTATCCATGATGAATGGACCCCATAAAAGAGGCAACAAAACGATTTGATTGTCAGGACAGAGGTTCGTCCCCGCTGTAAAGATGGCTGATAAGGTCCTGGGCAAGCTCTGAGAGTAGAGCGCGCTCGTCATCGCCTTCATTTTTTTCTTTCCAAAATAAATCCAGCAGTTCAAGGGGAGTCATGCTGCTGGTTTCCTGTCCATCGGGCAGGCGGCTGCGAGCCTGGGCGAGAGAGTCTTTCACCAGTTTGAACTCGAAAGCGTCTTTCACATGAGTACGTATCCGGGACTCATCGATCAAAACTTCAAAACCCTGTGGAAAGGTCACTTTTAGCCGCACAATAGCATCTTTCATTTCCTCCTGGGATGGAAGACAATCGAGAATCTTTTCGTTGACATCGTGTTCGTCTTCCAGTGTGAGACTTCGGTCAATAAATTTACGGATAGGGAGCTTACGCCACTCGTAAGTGGTCTGCCCTTTTTCGATTTTGGCAATCAC
>CAZMZQ010000056.1:0-4973 GCA_964570745.1 uncultured Anaerolineaceae bacterium | reverse complement strand
GTAATCCAGGGCAATGCCAAAACCTGTACTGGCAAGCCGCCCAATTGTTCCGGCTTCAGCAGCTGCGGGTTATTGGCAACGATAATGTGTTCAGGAGAGAGCGTTTCAAACTCCTGCATGGCATGAGCTTTGCGCTGTGACGGAGAGATATCATGGTTCCCGGTGAGCAGGATGGTTGGGATGCCCGCTTTGGAAAGACGCATAATCCGGCGACCCCACTCTCGTTGAAACGTAGGCGCAGGAGAGCGGTCTTTATAGGCATCTCCAGCGAAGATCACCAGGTCTGCCTGCTCGTCGATTGCAGTCTGAATGATTGTATCCAGGCTGCGCAGAAAGTCCATCACCCGCTCCGGGAGTCCTGTCTCGGGGTCATGGGCACCAAAATTGGTCATGTCTATATGGGCATCGGAAAAATGGAGCAGCTTGATCATCAGCATATTATAATGGAGAGTGCTCAACCAATGATTGAGTTAGTCTGAATCAAGCAATCCTTGATAGGAATCAAAGTATAGATAGCGTAAACTGTGAGCATATCAATCCATTGGAGGAAAAATGTTTGACAGTAGAAAAATCGGTAAAAAGATAGCTGAATTGCGAAAAGCCAAAGACCTGACCCAGCTTGAGTTAGCAGACCGGATGGTAGTCAGTTATCAGGCAGTCAGTAATTGGGAGCGCGGAAATAGCATGCCAGACATCAGTAACCTGGTGGAGCTTGCAAAAATCCTTGAAGTTTCCATCGAAGAACTACTTGATTCTGAGAAAGAAACCAGGATCGTTAAAAAAGTGATCGATCAACCCGAACAGGTAAATCTCGAAGAAGCCGCCAAAGTGGCAGTATTAATCAAACCAGTGCAGCTGGAAAAGATAATTGAGAATCAATCGGATTCTGAGGTGAATGGTGTCACCCTGTTAAATTTGGCACCCTATGTTTCTTCAGAAAGATTGATGGAATTGATTGAGCGAGGAGAATTCACTGATCTGGAAACCATTGCAAACCTCGCCCCTTTTCTTGAATCAGAACATTTGGTTAGCTTAATCCTGAAGCAAAATGATCTGATTGGAAGTTTGCAGGGGTTATCCAGGCTGGCTCCGTTTCTGGAAAGCCAGGACCTGGTGAATGTGATTCATCAAAACCCCAGGCTAATTCAAGATCCAAAAGCCCTGGCTGGTTTAGCCCCTTTTCTTGAGCAGGCAGACCTGGAAAACATCTTGGAAAGTCTGCCCGAAGAGGAGCGAATTTCTGAACTAATCGTTGGTCTGGCTCCATTCATGAGCGGTAAGTATCTCGCAAAGGTGGGCAGACACGCACTTGAAGCTGGAAAAATGACCATTTTCCGAGCCCTGTTGCCTTTTATAGATGAATCTGAATTGTAAAAACACAGTCCCATCAGCCGGGCTGGAATTCCTCTGGTCCGGCTAAAACATAAGTTTAGTAGGTTTGTAGAAATGTTACTTCGGGTATAGAAATCTCAGGACAATCAAAGTTTGAGCAATCATCTCGGGTACAATCATTACATGACAGAAAATAAACGTCCCCAAATATTGTTAACAAACGATGATAGTATTGATTCACCTGGTTTATGGGCAGCTGCTGAGGTATTGTCCGAATTGGGTTTTGTGCATGTGGTTGCACCGCGGGTTCAGCAAACAGCTATGGGCAGAGCCCTACCCCGCGAGTCAGACCATATCGTTGATGAGCGTGAAGTGCTCGTAAATGGGAAACTCTGGCCGGTATTCGCTGTGGGAGGTTCGCCAGCCCAGGCAGTATTACATGGTGTGTTGGGTTTGATGTCGGCTGCGCCCGACCTGGTGGTTTCAGGAATAAATTATGGAGAAAATGTTGCCTCTGGTGTGACTGTCAGTGGAACCATCGGTGCTGCTCTGGAAGGAGCCTCCTTCGGTTACCCAAGCCTGGCAGTCTCTCTTCAGACTTCGGTTCATGAGCATTTCAACCTCTCTGATAGGGTTGATTTTTCAGTGGCTGCCCATTTTACGAAACTTTTCGCTGAAAAACTTCTCAGGGAACGAATGCCTTTCGATGTAGATGTGCTCAAGGTGGATGTCCCTGCTGGTGCCACTTTCGAAACCCCATGGAAACTGACCACACAATCCAGGCAGCGTTATTTTGAGGCGGCCTCGACAACCGATCCGGTTAGCGGAAAAAAGCATATTTCCTATGAAATGCTCCTCGATGAAGAAAAGATCGAGAGTAATAGTGACTTGCGAACGGTGTTATTGGATCAGTTGGTTTCTGTCACACCGCTCAGCCTTGATTTAACTTCGCGAGTCGACTTTGGCGATCTCGGCAGGTTGTTGGAAAAGTAGTATTCACTTAGCTGGCGAAACGCTATATGTTAAAACGGATCTCGATGATGTCTCCATCTTCGATAATATAGTTCTTTCCTTCTACCCGCAAACGCCCTTTATTGCGCGCTTCAGCAGTGCTCCCGTAAGTCATCAAATCAGCAAACGAGATTACTTCGGCACGGATGAAGCCTTTTTCCATATCCGAATGAATTGTTCCAGCAGCCTCACGGGCATTACTGCCTTTTCGCAGCGTCCAGGCATGAACTTCCTTTTCTCCGGCAGTGAAGAAGCTGTGTACGTTGAGCAAATCGTATGAAATCTTGATCAATCGGGATATGCCCAGTTCCGATACGCCAAATTCTTCCATAAAAATTGCTGCATCTTCAGGGTCAAGAGCCATGATATCCATCTCAAGTTTAGCCGGCAAGCTGACCATCGTGGTATGTGGATGGGGGCTTGAATAGTTAATTGCCTCCTGGTCTTCAGACTGATTGAAGACAATTAATTGCGGTTTCCGGCTGAGAAACCCAAAACTTGAAACAATTTTGTCTTCTTCAGGAGAAAAATTATAATGACGCAGCGGTTTTTCAGCACTCAAAGTTGATTCGAGTCGCTCAAATATATCGATTTCATTTTGGATCGCTTCCCGAGGTCGTGAGACACCCCGTCGGAATTCTTCTCTTAGTTTTTCGAGCCGGCGTTCGACCATTACCAGGTCGTTCAAAATGAAATCGACATCCATCGCCTGGATATCACGGATGGGATCGATCTCTCCTGAGAGGTGGGGAACACTGACGTTTTCAAACTGGCGCACTACGTGTAGAAAACCATCCATTTGAGCCAATTGGTTGACCATCTGACCAGGCAGACCCGCCCTGCCAGCACTGCCATCCAAACCACCGATATCAGCAAAAGTTACTTTGGCACGAACGATTTTTTTGGGGCTATAAATCCTGGATAGTTGCTCAACCCGGAAATCAGGAACGTCAACAACTGAAGTGTGCACCTCCATATGCCCTGAAGACATCTCGGCATTGATGTCTGCTCCTGTCAGGGCTTTGTAAACAGTTGTTTTACCGGATTGTGGCAATCCAATAATTCCTAATTGCATGATTTCTCCTCAAGCTGACATTTGGCGATCTTTGTTTAGAAAATTATATCCGATTGAGACATTTAATTAAAGAAAGAGATAAAACCGGGTCAAGCTTACACCATCTGGTTTTATTCAGTGTATACTCAGTTGAAACTAAACTACATATGAATGGAGAAAACTTATGAAAAAGTTAGCATTGGTTATAGTGGTGATGATGTTTGTGGTGACGTCCTGTTCCATGCCCAAATTGGTCAAAGTAACAGATACCCCCGATCCAACAGCGACCATGATGCCTGTTGTTACTGACGAAGTGAGCGATGATCCCGTGATCAAGGAAGAAGTTACACCACAGGTGACAGAACCCCTTGAACACGAACCGTTGGTTTTGCTTCACGAAGAATTCTCCACAGATGATGGCACATGGAATACAGGCAGATGGGCTGATAATGTTGGTGAGGATGAAATTGTTGACGGCGAATACCGGATGACAGTAAACGTTCCAGATTATATGCTTTGGAGTAAGACGTTTGATCTTGGAACCAGCGATGTTGTTATGACTGCAGTAACACGCTTGGAAGCTGGTTCTGATGAAAATGGACAAGGTTTTGTCTGTCGGTATAATGATCAGGATAATTTTTACATGTTATTTATTGGCAATGACGGATGGTATTCAGTAGGGAAGTTTGTTGATGATGTTTTTACATCACTCGAATCAGATTGGGCGCCGGATGGTGTGATTGACCCTGAATACAATTTCTTAATGGCGATCTGCTCTGGATCGACAATTGGATTATCAGTTAATGGAACCTTGCTTGCCAGCGTGGAAGATAGCTCTCATCGCGAAGGTGAGATTGGATTGTATGCCCGTTCCTATGATTATGGCGAAATCACGATCGCTTTTGACGATTTCATCGTATATTCAAACGAAGATGGTTCTGGTCCCTTCTTTCCGGATGTTCCACAGGGTTACTTTTCAGACGGAACCTTGATTTTTTGGGAAGATTTTGAAGATAGCAGTGGCCCTTGGAGTTTTGGAAATTTCCAGGAAGCTACGGTTGAATTGTTATATGGATGGCTGTCTTATACAATGAAAAAAGACCGATGGATAACCTGGGACGTTACCACCGAGGTTGATGCAGCTGATGTGCGAATGGAAGCGTATTTTAGTAATGATGCCAGCACAACTGACAACTTTCAGGGGTTTGTTTGTAGATATCAGGATGATGACAATTTCTACCAGCTTGCTTTTGGCAATGATGGCTTTTTGCGCATCGGGCTTCGCCGAAATGGAGAATGGGAACATCTGATTAACGAATTTGGCAATGTTGACCTTATTGATTCATCATTCAATTTTGTTGAAGCCACCTGTATTGGTAATGAGCTAAGCCTGTATGTCAACGGCTTCCTGGTGGCACAAGTGACAGATCCATATTACAGGTTTTCATCTGGTGATGTCGGTCTCATTGTAGGAACATCAGAGGACCCAAATGTGATTATAAGTATTGACGATTTTGCGGTCTATTTACTTGATTAAAACTGGAGAATTGTTGATGTGAATCAAAAGATCCAGGTC
>CAZMZQ010000055.1:1299-9186 GCA_964570745.1 uncultured Anaerolineaceae bacterium | reverse complement strand
GGTGGTGGGCCGCTCCCATTGCTGGGGGACCCAAGTCACAAGGCAATGATCGACTTTATGAGTAAATTGCCCCAACAAATCTCCCGCCCTGAGCTTATCCTGGTGATCAGTGCCCATTGGGAAGAACCTGTTCCAACCCTGTTGGGTTCTCCAAACCCACCAATGTTCTATGACTATTATGGGTTTCCACCCGAAACTTACCAGGTTCAATATCCTGCTCCAGGAGCCCCCGATAGGGCAAAACAAATCGTTCAGATGTTTGAAGATGCTGGAATTCCTGCCAGAATCGACCCTACCCGGGGTTATGATCACGGTCATTTCATCCCGCTTCTTATGATGTATCCCGAAGCAGACATCCCAACCTTACAGCTCTCGCTTATTCGTGGGCTGGACGCAGAAAGCCATTTGAAGCTTGGTGAAGCCCTGAGACCAATATTAGTGCAGAACGTACTCGTGATTGGTTCTGGTTTCTCTTTTCACAATATGAACGCTTTTGCCTGGCGCCCGAACGGTGAGCCAGACCTGGCAAACGAAAACTTCCAGGACTGGTTGATCGAAACTGTGACCCAACCTTCGTATGCCGATACCCGCGATAGATTGCTTAACTGGGAGCAGGCTCCTTCTGCCCGCTATTGCCACCCCCGCGAAGAACATCTGCTTCCACTTATGGTGTGTGCAGGTTTGGCTCAAAGGCCTGCCGAGGTAATCTTTGATGACAATATCCTCGGCAAGCGGGGATTGGCATTTGGTTGGTGATTAGCTTCATTAACCAAATGATGAAGTTTTATTAAAAGAAATGTGAAGGGAAGTAGCCAGTTACATTAACCGAGTTGTTCTCGACGATAAAAGCCTGGGGGTCAAGCTCAATAATTCCCCTGCGCAAACGCATCAGTTCATACTTGGAAACAACCGTGTTGATTACCAGGAATTCTGATCCGGAATAGGCACCCAGACCTCCCCAATATGTCGCACTGCGATGCGTTTCATCAATGATATATTGTAGAATCTCCTGGTTTTTACTAACCACCATCACGCTGATTTTGACATTCTGGTAATGAACCCTGTCAACTACCAGGCTGTAGATCATGGTAAAAATTACAGAATATACCAAGATCACCGGTGGGCTGGTAAACAGAGCATAAGCATACACAATCAGGCTGATAATCAGGCTAACTCTGCCAACGCTATAGTCAGGTTTTTTAAGAGTGATCAGGACCCCGAGAATATCCACTCCACCAGAAGAGCCGCCCGCTCTCAAACTGAGCCCAACACCAAAGCCACAAACAATTCCACCTATGATTGAGAGCGTTAGCAAGTCATCCAGCCCGGGGATGATAGCTTTGACAGGGACAAACAGCATTACCCCACTGACCGTTAAAATAGTCAACAAGGTTTTAAGAAAAAACTTGCGGTTGATGGAACTAAAAGCGACAATCATCAGCGGTAAATTCAACACAAGCAATACCAAACCGGTGTCGTTCTGAACACCGGGAAACACGTATTGCAGCAGTTCAATGATGATCCTTGCGATACCAGTAAGATTGCCAATATACAGTCCAAAAGGCAAAATGAGCAGGTTGATGCCAACAGAATAGATGGCACCCCCCATTATACACAACAGATAGTCCAGAAGGTCTTCCCAAAAGTCCTTTTTCATGCTTGGTGGGGTTGTTGAACTGCTCCCGTGTTCTTTTATGGAGTTTTTTTTATTCGGTTGTTCCGAGACAATGCCTTTTTCTTTGGTAATCTTCTTAGATTTCATTCAACAATTTTACTTTGCTTCATGAAAAACTGTTATACATGTTGTTATAATGAAATAAGGTTTTTGAAAGGAGTCGTATGTACGCAAAACACAGCCACGAAATACCCAGTCAACCTCTTCAGGTTGGTTCAGGCGCAAGCAAAGCTGTTTTGATCTCTGACCAGGAGGCACCAAATTTTGCTATGCGTAAATTTACCATTCAACCTGGGGGTTCTATGCCCATGCACTATAACCTCGTAGAACATGAACAATATGTGCTGAGTGGGAAAGCATTAGTAATAATTAATGATATTCCTCACGCAGTGGGCGCTGGTGATGTTGTTTTCATTCCGGCTGAGATCCCCCACAGCTATCGTGTTACTGGCCCAGAGGATTTTGTTTTTCTCTGTCTTGTTCCAAATAAGTCTGATGAAACTGTCTTAGTCAAATAAGGACGGGCACGTCGAGGTGAAACATGGCTCGTAAAGCACTACCAATTTCGATGGAAAACGTCATCCTGGCATTGTTGGATGAGGAACCTCTGCACGGTTATGAAATCCACCACAGGATGAACCAAATGCCAGGGATCAATAAGATTTGGAATATCAAACAAGCCCTTTTATATTCAAAGCTGGATCGACTTGAAAACAGCGGTTTTATTGAGCCTGTTCCAGACCAAGCTGATGCAGAATTAACCGGCCGGGTTGTGTTCAGGCTGACAAACGAAGGTAAAGCCTTGATTATGGAATGGATTTCAACGCCAGTGAAGAAGGCACGTGATATTCGCCAGGACTTTTTGGGTAAGCTAATCATTGCCCGTAGGTATGGCATCAACCATGCTCTCGATTTACTTCAAAAGCAGCGAGTTGTTTGCCAATCCTGGTACGATCACCTGCTGCAGGATTTGCCGGTTACCTCGGCAGACGCTTTGGATGAGGCTATTGTCCACTCCTATCGCCTCTATCGTGATCGCGCTACTCTCCATTGGCTGGACCATCTGGAGGGGCAAATCAACAAAGTGAAAGATGGCGACAGCCTGACTGGAGGTTAGGAAATAAAAAATATTGAATCAGCAAAATTGAGGTTTTTAGCCATCATTCGCCTCATGTTGATGGTTGTTAACCCTTCGTGTTGACAAACTCGATAATCACAATCTTCTTAACCCAGAAATCAATCCTCGACTCTGTTTGAATTAAAACTTTTACCAAAACGCCAGTTTGTTGTAGAATGGTGCAGAGAAAACAAGAAAAGAGTTGAAAAGAATTCTGATATGGAAAACAACATTGAAACAAACACTAACGATGAGTTGAACCCTATTAAAACACAAGGCAACCCTGTCGTTGGTTGGGTCGTACGTTTTTTGAAAGGTTTTTTGGCTGGTATTGGTGCAATCACCCCCGGTTTGTCGGGTGGGGTGATGTTGGTAGTCTTTGGTATTTATGAACCCCTGGTGCGTTGGTTGGCAAACATTCGAAAAAAGTTTGTCGAGCACTTGCGCTTCTTCCTGCCGGTTGGAATTGGTGGTTTGCTTGGAGTAGTCGCCTTCTCAGCTGTAATCGATTTTGCTTTTGAAAATTATGCCGCTCAATTTACCTGGCTTTTTATCGGTTTCATTGCCGGCACAATTCCATCACTGATTAAAACCGCAGGGAAAGAAGGGCGGAAAAACTGGCACTGGATATTGTTGATCCTTGCAGCTTTTGGTATTTTCTTCTTAATGCGCTGGATGGAAACGATTCGTACCGTTGAGGTTCAACCGAGTTTCTTCGCCTGGCTGCTTAGCGGCGCGCTAACCGGGCTTGGGTTAGTTGTGCCCGGGTTGAGCCCTTCAAACTTTCTTATCTATATGGGTTTGTATCAGCCGATGGCAAACGGTATCAAAAACCTGCAAATGGGTGTTATTATTCCGTTGGTCCTGGGTGTGGCTTTAGTGATTTTAATCTTTGCCAAGTTTGTTAACTGGCTGTTTTCTAAGCATTACGCATTTATGTATCACTTGATCATTGGTGTGGTTTTGGGTTCGACTGCAGCAATTATCCCTTCTGGGGTGAGCGGTTGGGGAATGATTTTGGTCTGTGCGCTGCTTTTCCTGGTCGGCGGGGCTGCTTCTTTTGCGTTGGCGAAGCTGGACGAGAAAAACCCACACGAATCACTTTTTTAGAAGATCACAAAAAACCTTATAGCGGGTTTGAAATCCACGTTCATATAGGAATCCCCTCCATGCACATCACTGGTGGGGATTTGCTAATTCACCCTTATAATATCTATATAGCGGTAACACCGCCAGGAATTGAGTGAAAATGAGCTTATTTAACGAAAAACGATTGGACGACAAGACCTTTAAGCTTGATATCGAACGTATGCGTAAAGGCTGGTATGCTGATAAATACTTTGTCAACATTGCCACCATGCTCCAGAAACTTTCAGAACAAGGTTACGTTTACCAGGGGCAAGAACATCTCTTGCCGGAAGGAATATCGACAGAAGAGATTGTGACCGGTGATATCGAAGTTGAAATGCAGTGGTTCACGCGCCGACCAGGCAAAACTGTGATCGTCGGAGTAGATAAAGCCTTGACAATGCTCCAGCATGCAACCGGTTATTTCGAAAACAATATTTTTGTTAATACAGCTAAAAATTTGCAGGTTTGGGCTGTTCAAGATGGGGACGTAGTAACGTACAATGGCGACGTCAATAAAGTCCAGCCTGTTATTCGGGTCCGGGGACGTTATCGCGATTTTGCTATCCTCGAGACCTCTACACTGGGAATACTCGCACGTGCCAGTCGAATCGCCACCAATGTCTACAATACACAGATAGCTGCCAACGGGAAACCGCTCATGTTTTTCCCCGCTCGTTTTGACGTCCATGAGGTTCAGGCTGCTGACGGCTACGCTTACCTGATCGCGGTTCAACGATATAACATGGATTATGCCGAAGACGCTGACATCTACGTCTCTACAGATGCTCAGGGGGATTGGTGGGGAGGGTTTGGTGGTGGGACAATCTCCCATTCCGGCATTGCCAGTTTCCTCGGTGACACCGCTGAAGCAACCCTGGCATTCTCCAGGGTGCTCCCTGCAAATATCCCCCGAATCGCACTGGTAGACTTTACAAATGACAGCATTGGTGTTTCACTGAAGGTTTGTAAAGTCATGTTCAGCAAATATTATGAACTCATTCAGGAAGGGAACGAAGAGGAAGCCAAACGATATGTCTTGTTTGGTGTGCGATTAGATACTTCGTCTGGCTTGCGAGACAGGTCTGTTGAACCACTTGGTGATCCCGTCCTTGATCTCGGCGTAAACCCTCGGCTGGTGTTCAAGACTCGTCAGGCACTGGATTCAGCCTATCTTGACTGGAATCTGCCTGAAGAAGCAATAGAAATCGCAAAACAATACTGCCGGAATGTGAAGATCGTCGTTTCGGGTGGATTTAATGTTGAGAAAATTGAAAAATTCGAAAAGCTTCACGTCCCTGCAGACATCTACGCAGTCGGCTCATCCTTATTCAGCAATTATGGTCCGACCAACACCGATTTCACTGCGGATGTTGTTCGGGTGAAGGTACACGGCAAGTGGATTGATCTGGCGAAAATCGGTCGGGGAGCAGTTGACAACCCGGACCTGGTACGGGTCTGGTAGTGCCAGTCTGCGCTAAGCAAGAGTCGGTGAAGATCTACAAGCTTATGACTTTATCGGCCTTTTGTAAACTCTCCAATATACCTGGCATACCGCCGATCTTGCCAACCCTAACCTTATCTGCCAGACCAAAAAAATCGAGGCAGGTTGAGCAGACAATCAGCTCCACACCGGCATTTTCCAGGCTGCGCAGCCAGCCCAGAACCAACGAGCCCTCACATACCAGTCTGACCCCTTCCGTATAAAACAGGATTTGGTCTGGCTTTTTCTCTTCTTGTGCAAGCAAGCTCAGATATTTAACCACCAGAGCCTGCTGGAGACCTTCAGGTGCATCCCCTAATCCATTTCGCGTGAAAAGCAACACTGTTTTCAAACCATATCCTCCTATGAATCCCTTAGCACTGCCCCAATCTCATAGCTCAACACCTTTACAATCTTTTTTCTTATTGCTGCGGCATCAGCAACACTCAGAGTACGGTCAAACGCCTGGTAGGTCAGCTGATATGCAAGGCTCTTCTTACCTTCTCCCAGTTTTTCATCCCTGTAGAGATCAAACAACTCTACACCGACCAACAGCTTTCCTCCGGCTCTGCGAATCAAAGCTTCAACCTGGCTTGCGAAAACCTCTTCGTTTACGATCAAGGCAATATCTTCAACCATGGCAGGAAAAGTCGAGATCGGTCTGACTTCGAAATCTTTTTTGACCAGGTCAATCAATACATACAGATACAGTTCTGCAGCTAATATTGCGCCATCGGGGAAGTCAAAGTTATTTCTGACCAGGGGATGAACTTCGCCCATTACCCCAACCAACTGATCTTCTGCATAAATACGGGCACATTTTCCGGGATGGAAAGTCAGAATATCTTGAGCTACGCGATATTCAACATTGTTGAGATGCAAACCATGGAAAAGTCCTTCAACAACACCCTTCAGGTCAAAAAATCCGAAGGATCCCTTTTGGTCTTCTCCCCAACCAGCCAGATTTTTCTTTCCCCACAAACCAATTGAGGCACGGAGCGGTTCGTCTGGCAGCTTTTGATCCTTTACCGGTAGAAAAACCGGTCCAAGCTCAAACAAAGCCAGGCTATCAGCCAAGCGGCCGTTGCGTTCAATCAATTCGAGCATGGTTCCAAGTGTGCTCCGTCTCATCACAGTACGCTCAGGTGAGATGGGATTAGCGAGTTTGACGTATTCCAGGGTTTCGTCCGCTGCAGCTCCAGGGTTCAGTTTTGCTTCACGTTGGATAGAGGTTTGCCTGTAAGCCAGGGTGTCCTGTAAGCCAAGTGAGACGAGCAAGTCACGCACCAATTGCTCAAATTCGACCTTCTTATCTCCAATTTGTGGAGGCAGCTCTCCTGTAAGCCGGCGTGAAGGTATACGATCAAATCCATAGATCCGGCTAATTTCCTCGATCAGGTTGGCTTTGCCATAAATACTATCAGGTTCGATATCAGTACGGTTGGGAGGAGTGGTGGCGGTCAACAGGTCATTTTCAATTGAACAAGCGAACCCGAGCCGTTCTAAAATCCCGGCGGCCTCTTTCAGATTTATTTTCAAACCTAAGAGCCTCTCGATATCGGTTTCTGTGAGACTGTTGGCTGTATCTACCCATTTCAGCGGATATTGATCGATCACCCCGTCGACCAAAGCGCCTCCAGCCCATTCCTGTATACGGCGCAAACACAAAGCAAGAGCCTGTTCTGCCAGGGCAGGGTGTACATCCCGGCTGAAACGATATGATGCTTCACTATTGATATGGT
The DNA here is from genome assembly GCA_964570745.1 of uncultured Anaerolineaceae bacterium. Classification (GTDB taxonomy): domain Bacteria; phylum Chloroflexota; class Anaerolineae; order Anaerolineales; family Anaerolineaceae; genus Mesolinea. The sequence continues at coordinate 2,041 of CAZMZQ010000055.1, read as the reverse complement.
AGAGGCTGCTGGTTTTGCGAATATTGATAAAGTTCCAGTTGGCTGCTTCGAGTAAGACACGGCTCGTCTGTGCCGTGATGCCTGATTCAAGCCCGCCCATCACGCCTGCCAGGCTGAGTGGTCCGGCAGTATCTGTGACCAATTCAGTTTCATTGGTCAGAATCAGGTCGTGTCCATCCAGCGTGGTCAGTTTCTCGCCATCTTTCGCCCTGCGGGTAATTATGGTTGGTTTGCCGCCTGCTCGCCTGGCAAGTAAATCATAATCAAAGGCATGCAGTGGTTCACCGGTCTCGAGCATGGTGTAATTGGTCGCATCCACGAGGGCATCTATCGGGCGCATGCCTGCCAGCGACAGCCGACGCCGAACCCAATAGGGACTGGGAACCGCCTTAACACTTTCTACCATTCCGAGCATAAAACGGGGGTTCAACTCTGGTTCCTGGATCTTAAGGTCCACTTTCTCATCAATCTCCCCGCCTTGCTTAAGGAGTAAACCGGCTGGCTCCTTGATTACCAGGTTAAAAGCTGCTGCGAGCTCACGCGCAATGCCCAAAATCGAAGCGTCGCGAGCCATGTTGGGCAGGATAGCTACCTCAAAAACCGCATCGCCCATATAATCTGCCAATGGCATGCCTACGGGAGCGTCATCATCGAGAAAGATGACACCTTCGTGCTCCTCAGAAATGCCAAGCTCTTTCTCGGAAGCAATCATTGAGCTGGACTCAATCCCCCGGATGGTAGC
>CAZMZQ010000055.1:0-1199 GCA_964570745.1 uncultured Anaerolineaceae bacterium | reverse complement strand
ATTTCTTCCAGGCTTTTCCCGCCCAGGTCAACATAATCATTAAGCCAGCTTAAGGGTGCTTTCATTTTTTCCTCTCCTGTTTAAAACTGTTCCAGGAACCGAATGTCGTTATTGCGTAAATAGCGAATATCATTGATGTGATGACGGAGCAAGGTGGTACGGTCGATACCAACCCCAGCAGCAAAACCGCTGTAAATATGAGGGTCGTAACCTCCGTTTTCCAACACCCGGGGGTGCACCATGCCGCAGCCGCCCAACTCGATCCAGCCAGTACCATGGCAGACACCACATCCTTGCCCAGCGCAGAAAATGCAACTTACGTCCAGTTCGGCGCTTGGTTCGGTGAATGGGAAGTGTGAAGGTCGAAAACGGGTAATAGTTTCAGCCCCAAACATACGGGAAGTGAAATCTTCCATTGTGCCCTTCAGATCAGCAAAAGTAATCCCTTTGTCCACAACCAGCAGTTCAAATTGCATAAATTCGATTTCATGACTTTGGTCTTGCTGCTCATAACGCATACAAGCTCCCGGCAAAATCACGCGAACCGGGTTGGGATAATAATCCCGCATGGCACGGATCTGCCCTGGCGATGTGTGTGTGCGCAGGACAACGCCTTCTTTTTCGGTGTAGAACGTGTCCCACATATCCCTGGCGGGGTGATAAGGAGGGATGTTGAGGTATGTGAAATTCATCTCATCGGTTTCGACTTCGGGAGAGCTGTAAACCTGGATGCCCATATCAGCAAAGATGCGGTAGATCTCACGTAAGGATAGGTTGATTGGATGTAGCCGTCCCTGGCGGACCGGCTGACCTGGCAGGGTCACGTCCAGTTTTTCACTTGCCAGGGTGCTGAGCAATGCCTCTCTCTTCACGGTCTCTTCTTTGGCAGCCAGCGCGCTTTCAAGTGCTACTTTAACCGCATTGACCGTCTTTCCGACCAGGGGGCGTTCTTCTTTTGAGTAGGTGCCCATTTTGCCAAAAGTGGTCATAACCCGGGAAGATTTGCCAAGGTAGGTTTTTTTCCAGGCATCCAATGCATCTATGCTCTGGATATCTGCCAGGGCAGTTAATGCGGTTTGTTGTTCAGTTTGCAAAATACTTACAATTTCAGACATATTCACCTCAAATTTTGTGGGCAGGCACAAAAAAACCGCCCCATAAAGGGACGGGATTAACCGCGGTACCACCCTTTTTGCTCA
>CAZMZQ010000054.1:0-9200 GCA_964570745.1 uncultured Anaerolineaceae bacterium | reverse complement strand
TTTTGGAGCAGTCAAATTTGATGGTAGAGGACCAAAAGTGTTTTTAACAATTCCCTGCCAAAGCCCACCTAGGTATGCTTGTGCGATAGGGTCCTTTTCTTCATCATGAAGTTGTACTATCTTTGGAATAAAGATGTTAAGTGTGCGATTCATTGCAGTCCGCTTCGATATGCCTCGCTTAATCCAAAACAAATAATGGTTTCTCGCTATCAAAAAAAAACGATAACTCTTCCTTTCTAAATTGGTTTTGGTGTCAGTTTTATGAAACACAGTAGCACTCAAACAAGTTCTATTGAGAAAACCGGCTTGATTCGATCTAAATGAGTAATCATTGTCCTCATAATATGCAAAAAAGTCATTATCTAAATAGCCGATTGATTTTACAAGGTTTTTATTTATCATCAATGCAGTTCCCCATAGCTCAATTTTCCATGGTTCTCTTGATAACCATTCTAAGTAGGTTTGCTCATCATATGCATTTAACATCGAGCCATTGTCCGTATCGACATTTCTCCCAAAAAAAGTGTATAGCGGTGTTCCTGGATCTACAATAACAGGGCTAATTAGACCAATTCTCTTATCAGATTCAATCTCATTAACTAAATTTCCCAAACATTCTGCTGGAACTTCCACATCATTGTTGAGAAGCCAAATATAATCTGCATCATGTTCCATAGCATATTCCATGCCTTGGTTAACACCTCCCGTAAATCCCAGGTTCATTTGGTTAGAAATAAATGTGACATTGATATTTTCTTTTTCTACTAACTGTATTATCTCTTTCGATGGGGAGTTGTTTATTAGTATCACTCTATAATTCATATATTTGGAATGCTTTAAAGACCGTATACAACGAAGGGTGACTTGTGGATCTTTCCAGTTCAATACGACTATATACACGAGTGGATCTAAATAACTCATTCGCTTTTCTCCCAATACTTACTTTTGTTATACTTATTTTGATTGGCTACACAGAATAGAAATAAGAAACACCATTTATATCCCCGGCCATCCAACAGGATTAAGGAAAACTCAAACCTTTGGTAACAGCATTATACTCCTGATACGTACGTGTTAGAATCAAAAAGATGGACAGAGAGTCTCAATCTCACAAGTGGGTTCTGGCATTCAGTCTGAGCGTTTTATTGATCAGCCTGGCTATATTAATGAACGCCTGCATAACTCGTTCCGCCCCTCCACAAATCACCCCTGTAATCACCGCTGTTCAGTCACCGACGCCGTTGAGCCTGGAAGGGAAGCAAACTCAGATTGCAATTCACGCGACGGCAACACCGATTCCGACCGCGACACCCTGGCCAATAGCAACCCCGACAAGTCAGGCTCCTACAATCAACAGAATAAGCAAAAATCCGCTTACGGGTCTTAAAATAACCGATGTTGATCTGCTGTTGCGTCGACCGGTTATGGTTAAACTTGCCAATTGGCCCAGAAGTCTGCGTCCATTCAACCAAATCATTAATGCTGACCTGGTTTTTGAATATTACAACGGTCATCAAACCAATCACCTGCTGGCACTGTTTTATACCAGCGATGGAACAGCTGTTGGCCCGCTTGCCCCGGGACGACTGATAGACGCTCGGCTTGCCCGACACTACCAGGCAGATCTTGTAGTGGCAAGTGCAGATGATATGGTGACCGGTGTTTTCGAAAACACCTTGCCCGAACAAGTTTTTTACCGTGGATTTGCACCCTGCCCGGGAATTTGTACCGAAACACAGGCTCAGGGTGGCAATACCGTTGTGGATACTGCTGCAATCAGAGCTTTTGCTTTAAAAGACCGTTCTCTCAGAACAACAATTCAGATGAAAGACCAGTTCTTTTCTTTACGGCTCGAAAATTGGGACGAGATAGCAACCCGATTCAGTTATGTTTATGCTGATTTTTCGGTAATGGATTGGCGTTACGACGAAAAATCAGGTAAATATCAGCTCTGGCAGGAAGCAGAAGATGAAGATGGTACCCTTACACTCGCCCAATCCTTCGACCGGGAGAGCGGAGAGCCGATCGCTTTTGATAACCTGATTTTCGTAATGGCGAATTATATTGAATATGACCTCACAACCTACGACATCAATTTGCGGGAAGGCGATCCAAACCAGGTGGCTATCCTGCTGCGGAATGGTAAGCTAACCTATGGTAACTGGTACTCAGAGGGCCTGTCTGAACCCTTCCAGTTCTTTGTCGGGGGAGAATCTTATCCCTTAAAAGCAGGAAAGTCGTGGATCACGTTTGCGACAACGACCTCCCGTCCTGTTCCTACAATTGAAGGTGAGTGGGACCTGGAATTCAAGCTCAATTAAGCTCAGGTGATACAGAGCTTGTCTCGGATTCAAAACGCAAAGCGCGGGTGCCGTTCAGGGTTACCAACAGCGAAATCCCAATATCCGCAAAAACAGCCACCCAAAGCGGAGTCAGACCAAGCAGGGCAATTATGGCCACCAAGGACTTCACTCCCAGGCTGATGACTACATTCTGCCTGATCAGTTTGTTTACAAATTTTGACAGGCGAATGGCGAAGGGGAGCTTTGCGAGATCATCATCCAACAGAACTACATCTGCAGTCTCAAGCACCTGGGCATTACCAGCACCACCCATCCCAATGCCCACATCGGCACTGGCAAGAGCAGGAGAATCGTTAATGCCATCACCAGCCATCAGAACGGTGCCATACTGCTGTTTTAGTTTATTGAGCCATTCCAGTTTGTCTTCAGGCAAAAGTGAGGCATGAAACTCCTTAATGCCCACCTGGTCCGCCACTTTTTGAGCCACTTTATTGTTATCTCCTGTGAGCATTACAGGATGAATTCCTAAAGCTTTAATTTCACTGATAACCTCACTGACGCCTTTACGAACAGCATCTTCGACGCTCAAAAAACCTCTTACGCGGTCACCGTCACACACCAGCATGGTGCTTTTACCCAGGCTTTCGGCCGCCAGTACATCTTCAACAAGTTTTTGTGGGGTGTTATGTTCATCCAAAAAGAGTGCCAGGCTCCCGACTGTGCTGGTCTTTCCATTTACTGTTCCTGACTGACCCCTGCCTTCCAGAACAACCAGGTCTTGCGCCGCCGGGTAATGGGATGCGACACCTCTCAGGTTGGCTTCGTTGAGAACCGCTGAACTAAGCGGATGGCTGCTGTGGACCTCGAGAGCACTTGTGAGTGCAACCAAATCGTCACAATTAGCACAATATGGCGTACCTTCGCAATCAATTGCTTTTACATCACTAACAACGGGTTCGCCCTGGGTCAGGGTTCCGGTTTTATCAAACGCGATTACTTTAGCAGCTGAAAGCTCTTCAAGGAAGATGCCTCCCTTAAAGATTACTCCAGCTTTAGCTCCAAGAGTCAGACCGCTGATCATTGTGATCGGAGTGCTGATAACCAGGGCACAAGGGCAGCCAACCAACAGAAGAGAAAGTGAACGATGCAGCCAGCCGTAGGATCCTCCGACATTCCAGAAAGGCTGATTAAAGAAGAAGACCGGAATTATGGCTGCCAACAGGGCGAGGACAAAGACGATCGGTGTGTAAATTGCAGCAAACCGATCGATAAACTTGACTTGTTCAGCCTTGTTTTCCTGCGCTTGTGTAACCATTTCAATAATGCGCTGGATGGTGTTATCCTGAGCGTAAGTGCTCACCCTCACCGTCAAAGCACCCTGACCGTTGATACTGCCGGAGAGAACTTCGTCGCCCTCGGTTTTCTCAACCAGTTTACTCTCTCCCGTAATCGGAGCTTGGTTAACTGAGCTGCTTCCGCGCAGGATGATTCCGTCCATCGGTATGCGATCAGCCGGTCTTACTATGATGACCTCACCTGGTTGCAGACTGTCGACCGGCACTTCTGTTTCAAGTCCATCTTCAAGACGCAAGGCAGTCTTTGGAGCAAGGTCAGCAAATTCCATTAATATTTCGCGAGCATTATCGTTAATATATTCTTCCAGCGCTTCCGATATAGTGAACAAAAGCAGCAGGATTATGGCTTCGTAGGTTTCTGTGAGAATAACTGCTCCGATGGAAGCAATTGTCATCAGCGTGTTCATATTGAAACGGCGGTTTTTGAAAAGTGATTGGAAGCCGTCCCGAAAAACCGGCCATCCGGCTAGGGGGAGCAAGATCAATTGAATTACCATAATCCAGGATTGAGGTACATTGAGCCGATCCAAAAAAAGGCTTAATAAAAGCAGTGTTAAACCGATAATAATGATTTTTAGGTCAGGGGTTTGCCAAAACGAATGGAAGAAACCTCCAAAGCTAAGTTTTGTCACATGTGAACGTGTTTTGTCAGGATCTATTTTGACTGTGCCTGTCAATTCGCATCCACAGCAACCAGAGTTTGATCCATCATTGTCACCACAGTCAGATGATTGCGATAATTTTTTTTCTTCAGTCATTGCTTCCTCGGTTCATTTAAGTGATAGCTGTGTTCAAGAGCAGCGCTGTAAAGATCTTCAATGTGATCGTCATCAATATGGTAGAAAACCTGTTTGCCTTCCCTGCGGGTTGAGACGAAACGAAGGTTTCGCAGGACGCGTAATTGATGTGAGACAGCGCTCTGACTGATCCCCGTCATTTCTGCCAGGTCCGAGACACAGGTCTCACCTTCCAACAGGATTGCAAGCAAGCGCAAACGAGTACTATTGCCCAGGCTTTTAAGCGTGGCTGCAATTAATTCAGCGGTTTCGAGATCCAGTTTTTCTGTCATTAGCTATTCACCTTTAACTCTATTTCATATGAATATCTCTTCATATGTTCATATTATCACTAAAATGGAATTAATACAAGGGATAATTGCATATTTAGAAGCAAATAAAATCGGTAAGACAGGTTGCGGTCTTTCCGCAAAGAACCGGATACGCGTGGGATTTTTGGTGTGTGATCCCTACCTAGGAGGGACGTACTAAAAAAGAATTAATTACTTTCGTAATTCGCAATATAGCCCATTACTGCTGCAGCCAGGAGGGCATCATCAAGAGCATGGTGGCTATTTGGCAGTTCTATTCCGCAAAACTGACCGGCAAACTCAAGTTTTTGTGATTTAAAGTCGCTGTGGCGCTTATTCCACTCTCCATACCAGGCAGCAAACAGCTTCATCACACAAAATGCCTGGTTTTCTTTGATATTCCAGGGCAATTCGGAAAGCAGCACAGATTGTTTGAGGAGACGCATATCGAATTCAGCGTTATAGATACCAATTGCGCGATTTCGCAGGATTTGTTCGAGATCGGTCCAAACCTGGCTGAACACAGGAGCATCTTGAACCATTTCATCAGTAATACCGTGAACTTTACTCGAATCTTCCGGAATCGGTCTTTGGGGATTAACTAATGAATCAAACAAGACCTGACCCTCCCGGTCGACAACGGCGACCTCAATCACCACATCATTTAGCCCAACACCGGTGGTTTCGGTATCAAGAAATATCGGGTTTAACTTCAAAACTTCACTGGCTCGTTTCATCACTTCTGGGTGTGCTATTGGATATGCCATGGCTCCTCCACCTTTATTATATCCTTACTATCCTTCACTTAATTCCCAAAAGAGACCGGCTTGTGGTATATCTTAAGTATCAATTTATCAAATGGTGCAGACTATGATAGAAACCCCAGAAGAAAAAACAATAACAAAAGAAAAAGAGAATTTTTTCCACCAGGTGACCGAATACCTGATCAAAAATTCGCCCGGTATGCGCGTGGTCAAGACTATGCTGGCGGTTATTATCTGCCTCCTGATCGAACACCTGCGTGGCAGCGATATGGCATCTCATGCCTGTATTGCGACAATTGTGTGTATGCAGCCCACCTTAAAATCAACTTTCCAGACTGCAGTCGATCGAACCATTGGAACGATCATTGCAGGCATTTACGCCTACCTGCTGGCAGTTCTGTTAATAAGCGTAATCGGTATGGTGCCAACGACGTTGGAGTTTTACCTGCTGATCGGAGCACTCTCTTTCCCGCTGATGGCTTTAATGCTTGTGATCAAAAAATCAAGCCCAATGGCAATCACCGTTATTGTTTACCTGGTTATCATGCTAAGCGTAAGCGATACAAACCCGCTTTTATACACAATTGACCGCGTTTTGGGCACCCTGATAGGAATTGCTGTTGCATTATTTGTCAACTGGCTGCCCCCACTGAATAAAATCGGAAGACGATTGGGTACTGTAAATATTTCCAAGGTGGAAGATCAGAACTTCGATACACAAAATCGTTAGTTAGTAGAAACTTATGGAAGAGAAAAGCAAGATCCTGGCGGAACTAATTGACAACGCAAACCAGATCGTCTTTTTTGGTGGGGCTGGTGTGTCTACCGGCTCAGGGATCCCGGATTTTCGATCGGCTACCGGTTTATATAATCGTCTTAACAAAACTGATTATTCACCTGAAACTATGTTGAGTTACGACTTCATGGTCGCTCATCCGGAAGAATTCTATTCTTACAAGCGCGAAAACCTGCACTACCCCGATGCTAAACCCAACTCTGCCCACCTTGCACTTGCGCGTCTTGAGCAACAAAAACTCAACACGACGATCATCACACAAAACATTGACGGACTTCACCAAAAAGCTGGGTCTGGAAATGTATTGGAGATCCATGGCAGTATGGAACGTTTTTATTGCATGAAATGTGGGCGTGACTATCCGGCAAAACTGGTTTGGGAGGGTGAAGGAGTTCCCTATTGTCCGGCTTGCCAGGGAATGATTCGTCCGGATGTGGTCTTGTATGGAGAAATGTTGAACAATAAGGTCATGCTGAAAGCGCAGAGCGCTATCCGCGAGGCTGATCTGATGATAGTGGGCGGAACATCACTGGTAGTCTATCCAGCAGCAGGGCTGCTGCAATATTTCCGTGGAAAAGCCCTGGTGTTGATCAATCGTGAACCGACTCCCTATGATTACATGGCGACCTATGTATTTAATGAAGACCTGGGTGAGCTTTTAAACAAAGCAGTGGCTTAGCGACAACTGAAATTCACTCGTGTAAATGGGTGTTTTGCATCGAAGATATTAAACTAAAACAGCCGCCTCACCTGCGACTGTTTTAGTTTCGATCTAAATAGTGTTTTTTCACAATCCGATCCTGTTCGTGCATTTTGAAAGGAGAGAAACAATGTTTGCACGAACTTTTATTATATTAACCCGTGTTAGTTAAATCTAGATAAAAGATATATTAACGTATTGTTAAGGTTCAAATTTGGTTGAAAAATTGAAGTTTTGATTGCATTCCAGCCTATTTAATTGCAGCAATTCTCACTATTAACCTATCCTCATCAACCAATTGATATATCATCGAAATTATTTCGACTGAAAAATTACGGTATAGGGGGGGTTGTATTTTGTCTGTGACAGATGTACGGGCGGGTTCAGAACAAGAGCTATGTAATCTCAACCAATCAGCTAAACCCGCCCTCCTTGAGGCAAATTTTCATGATGCTTTCAATACACCTCCCTCCGCTGTTTCTTGGTTGGGTGGGTCTTGCTGGGTCAGGGAATACTCGGGTTCGTGGCTGGGACCCACCCGTACGGAATTGAAATATCATAAAAATGAATTATTACATATTGAAAATTGCTTGTTTAATTGTGAGAGTCCCACCCAATTATTCCACGACCTGACCGTTATTTTATGCTATGATTATCAACAGAAAATCATGAAGTTTTGGAAAAAAACCTTCCCGTTTCTCATTCTGAACATCGTTGTCTCTGCGGCAACCATGTTCACAGTTCTGTCAATTTGGCAGCACCGCAATCCTTCTGCTGTGAGCCAGGCGACAATTACTCCAATTGCGACAGCGGAGCTAAAACAGGGAACTGTCGAGGTCCCTGCCCCAACGAACAAACCAGAAGTTGAGCCTGAAGGCAGCTTGTCAATTGAAGGAGTATTTGGCGCGGGGGATCTGAACGTTGAATACATTTTGATCAGAAACAAGAGCGAGGGGAGCGTTGATCTCACCAATTGGTCAATATCCGGTAGTGATGGGAACCGCTTTGTCTTTTCTTTATTAAACCTGAACAAAAATGGTGCAGTGCGTCTTTACTCCAAACATGGAACGAACACTGTTATTGAACTGTATTGGAATTCTGACCAGGCTCTGTGGGAGTCTGGAGATCATATCTATTTGATTGATGGTTCTGGTCAGCAGCATGCGAGCTGGTTGGTGCCTTAAGGAAGGTTTATGTCACAAGCATATTATCGAGTCTGGCGCCCCGCGGTCTGGGATGAGGTCGTAGGACAAGATCACATTGTCCAGACCCTGCGCAACGCCATCATAACCGATCGGGTTGCCCATGCTTACTTGTTTGCTGGTCCGAAGGGCACAGGTAAGACAACCAGTGCCAGGCTGCTCGCCAAGGCGGTGAACTGCCTGGATGAGAACAAGGAAAACAAACCCTGTAATAAATGTGAAAACTGCCTGTCGGTTAACGAAGGTCGCTTTTTAGATCTGATCGAGATTGATGCCGCTTCCAACACCAGTGTTGATGACGTGAGGGAGTTGCGCGACAAGATCAATTTTGCTCCTTCACAGGGGAAATTCAAGGTCTACATCATCGATGAAGTGCATATGCTTTCAACATCAGCTTTCAATGCACTGCTCAAAACGCTTGAAGAACCACCTTCTCACGTGATCTTTATCCTATGCACCACCGAAATTCATAAGATTCCTGCAACGGTGCTTTCCCGGTGCCAACGGCACGAATTCCGCCGCATCCCGGTGCCGGTGATCATCGAAAAGCTGACCGAACTGACAAAAAAAGAAAAGATCAAGATAGAACCGGATGCTCTCAGCCTGATCGCACGCCAGGCAACAGGATCAATGCGCGATGCGATTTCGCTCGTTGACCAATTGTCATCGATGTCGAAGCAGGTGACACTCGAAATTGCCCAGGAAGTGTTGGGGACTGCAACAAGCCAATCGGTGATCGAGCTAATCGACGCAATTTTAGCCAAAAACAGCGGTATGGGGCTTGAAATAATTCATAAAGCGCTGGACGGTGGTACAGATCCGCGCCAATATTCAAGGCAGGTGGTTGATTATCTGCGTGATTTATTGGTGATCAGGATGCAGGCAGGGCAATATCTTGATCTGACACCCGAAATGCGTGAAAAAATGAACCAGCAATCAACCCAGTTTGAGACAGCGCACATGGTGGCGGTCATCACAGCCTTCAGCGAGGCT
>CAZMZQ010000053.1:1243-9223 GCA_964570745.1 uncultured Anaerolineaceae bacterium | reverse complement strand
CTTGCAACCAGGGGAATCTTGTCCACGTATTCGCTGGTTTCCCGTTCTTCCTTAACAAAGGCAACCAGTTTTTCCTGATATTCATTAACCGTATCTTTTTCCGGTTCTACCAAAACCAAACCCTGAAGCGCATCGACAATCACGCTGTCGCCGTTTTTCAAAACTTCAGTAGCGTCGGAAACACCCAGCAGAGCAGGGATCTTATAGCTCCGCGCCAAGATGGCTGTATGTGAAGTTGCTCCACCGACCTGGGTGATAATTCCCATAACATTTTTACGATCCATGGTAGCGGTATCGCTGGGGAGCAGATCGTGCGCAACGATAATACAGTTCTCGCGCAGATTTGAAAGGTTGCTTTCTTTCTCACCTTTTAAGATTCGCAGAACGCGGTTGCGAACATCGCGAAGATCAGCAGCCCGGGCAGCAATCAGCGGGTCTTTTGCCTTTTCCAACAAGTCTGCAAAATCGCTGAACACTTCATGAACCGCATAATCGGGCATGGCGCGGTTGTCATAAATCATCTCCTTCACGCCTTCTTCAACTTCTTCATCCATCAAAATTTCTTGATGGGCTTCGAAGATTTTCGCTTTTTCGGGAGATTCTTCTGACATGGATTCCACAATTTCCTGCAGTTCTTTTTCCGCGATCAGGACAGAATCTTTAAACTTTTGGTATTGCTCATCTTCTTTACCGGCTTCGAAGTAAGACTCGTGAACATCGGCTTTGAAAGCCTTGTATATATACACCTTTCCCAGAGCGATCCCTCTGGAAACAGGGTTTCCTTTTAAGATTCTCATCTGCTCTCCTTTACGACAATGATTATGGAAGTAATTCTATTAATCTTCGCCAAATTTTGATTCGACCAGGGCAAATAGCTTATCAACAGCTTCTTGCTCATCGGGACCGTCAGCACTGATTTCGATAGGCGTTCCCACAGCAAGACCCTGAGCCAGTATTTTTATGATCGATTTAGCGTTAACCGGCTCGGCATCTTCATTGTCCAGACGTTGAATGGTCACCTTGGATTCAAACTGTTTTGCCATGGCGACAAATTCAGAGGCTGGTCGGGCGTGTAGTCCGGAGACATTTTTCAATTCGGTTTTTATACTATACATGGTTCTCTCCTTAGATGTTTTTAAAGAGCCACTTGATGAAACATGTTATGCGATCTTATTTTTCGCAAAAGAGTCCACACAATCAAGTGGCGATGTTTTTGTTGTTCCAGGGATATCCCCGGAGGCTATTCCATGATTAGATGGAACACCTGGCACATATCAATTAAAATTTACCTAATCTTAATCCATTTTTTGAGATTGTGGATGGTTTGCCTTAACTTTTTGCCTGTTGCGAACACTATTTACTTCCGAGCTTTCTTTTTTTAGTGAGCACAGCAGATGTCTGAAGACAGCAGCCGGATTACTGAAAATTAACCTTGGTCCGGAATAACGCATCACCTCACGCATACGCTCCCGCCATTGAGGTTGATAGCAATGAACAGGGCAGCGTGCACAAACTGGTTTTTCTGGCAGGAATAAGCAGCGTTGCATGCGTTCACTCGCATACTTATATAGAGCCAGGCAATCGGGGCAAAGCACACCTTCTGAATTGTGTTTTCCCTGGCAATATATGCGGATCAAACTTTGGAGAGTGATCAGTTCCCGTTGTATATAACTCTGTTTTGGTTTCGAAAACATAACCTCGTTATTGTAATCCACGATGATTAAACCGCAAAACTTCAGGGATATAAGAAAAACGCCTGAAGAGTTGAACTTCAGGCGTTTTATAACTCAAATCTGAACCAAAAAGATGAAAGTTAACGTATCAGATAAAACGCTTATTCAACCGCATCTTTTAAATAGTAGGCAGACTAAAAGGATTTAACCCAGTTATCGGACCAGCTCAGCCTCGTGGGTAATTTCCAGCCCTGCCAATGCCATCGAAACCGGACATCCTTCTTTACTCGCCGCTACGATCGCCTGGAATTCCTCTTCTGAGATCCCCGGTACGACCGCCTTGCAAACCAAATGACTGCTGACGATTTTTGCTTTTCCGTCAACTTGTCTCAAAGAAATGTTTGCTGTAGTCTCAATTTTTTCAGCGGTATAGCCAGCTTTTTCGAGCCCTGCGCTGGTTGCCATTGCAAAGCAGCCTGCATGTGCAGCTCCCAATAGTTCTTCAGGGTTGGTGCCTGCCCCTTCTTCAAAACGGGAGGTAAAACTGAAGGGTCCGTCATAATTAGCAAAATGCATCGTCCCTTCGCCAGTTTTCAGATTTCCTTTCCAAATGGCTGTTGCTTTTCTGTTTGCCATGTTTGCTCCTTTTTTATTGTTTTAGATGTTTTTTATGATAACAAACCTTCTCTCTACATCAAAAAAGTTGTAACATCCATCCAATTAAAAAAGCCGGCAAATTAATGCCGGCTTGTGAACTAACCGCTTTTTGGTACCCGGGCCACTGGTAATTGAGCCCGAACAAAAATCAGCTTTTGTTTATACCCAGCCTCTTAATTTCATAGCTTTGACTACTTTGTCAATCGCAACCATGTAAGCAGCATCACGCATATTTACATTTTTATTCAAAGACATATCCAAAACTGATTTAAAAGCACTGGTCATTTTTTGGTCAAGACGGGTGCGGACTTCTTCTTTAGCCCAATAGAAGTTCTGATCATTCTGAACACCCTCAAAATAAGACACTGTAACGCCACCAGCGTTGCAGAGGAAGTCAGGAATAATAAAGAGTCCTCTTTCCACCAATACCTGGTCAGCTTCCGGGGTGGTCGGACCATTTGCGGCTTCAGCCAGAATCTTTACTTTTTTACTGATTTGATGAACGGTTTCAGCATTAATCTGACCTTCGAGGGCGGCCGGGATAAGCACATCAACGTCTTTGCTGAGCCAGGCGCCACCATCTTCGACCAGATAACCGGCTTCTCGTGCCATATCTTTGTTGATTGTTCCATATTGGTCGGTGATAGTCTTCAAAAAGACCGGATCGATCCCGTCTTCTTTGGTAAAGGTATAAGACTTTTTGTCAGCCCTGTCCCAGCAGGAAACACAAATCACTTTCCCGCCGAGAAATTCATTGAATCCAATGGCTGCATATTGGGCAACGTTACCGAAACCCTGGATCGATGCAGTTGTTGTGGTCGGGTCAATTCCAAGGTGTTTCATCGCTTCGCGAACGGTATAAATCACACCGAAACCAGTTGCTTCTGTCCGACCTTCCGAGCCACCACCACCAAGGGGTTTTCCAGTAATAACACCAGGAGTAAAATTGCCAACGATAGAAGAATACTCGTCCATCATCCAGCCCATCATCTGGGCGTTCGTTCCAACATCAGGCGCCGGAACATCCTGGCGGGGACCGATATTCTTCCACACTGCTTTAACGTAACCTCGAACCAGTCGTTCTTTTTCACCATCTGAGAGGGTTGAAGGGTCAACATCCACACCACCCTTGCCACCACCAAGAGGGATATCAGCAACAGCTGTCTTCCAGGTCATCCACATTGAAAGGGCACGCACGGTATCGGCCGTCTCTCCAGCTGCAAAGCGTAAACCACCTTTGTTGGGTCCGCGAACATCGTTGTGCTGCATTCGAAACGCCTGGAAAACACGCACATTGCCGTCATCCATACGAACAGGGATACGGAAATGGAATTCTCGCATTGGCCAACGCAGAAAATCACGCACCTGCTGGTCTAATTCGAGTTGATCGGCGACCTTGTCAAATTGAGCTTGCGCCATTTCAAAAGCATTTGTACTACCTGACATTAAACTCTCCTTTAATAATTAGGTTGGGATGGGTAAAAACAACAAAACAAGCACTGGTGAAAGCTGCTTGCATACGGTTGCTAATAAGGCTTCGATTTTTGATGAGCTCCATCTCATGCCTCAGGTTTTCTCAATTAACCTTATCCCAAAAACTGCCTTTGGTCAAGATGCCTTTTCGATTTTAAAAGAAAAACCCGGCGAACCGGGTTATTTCTGATAAGAAGGATTCTATTTCAATTCCAGCACATAAGTAAATTCGCCGTTTTTCTCTGCCACTTTTACAAAGCCAAGATCCTCATACATAACCGGCACTCCGTGATATTGCCTTTCGGGATGAGCACTCCAGGTGAATGGCTTTCCAATCACCCGGTCAAACCCTTTTTCACGAAAATTATTAACTGCTGATTCTATAAGTTTGCTTGCCAGTTTCTGTCGGCGATATTCCGGGTGGATCAGCAAACAAACAATTAGCCCGGTCTTGCCCTCATAACTCTGAAGGTCTTGATCGTCTTTCAATAAGTCATAGTTTTGCAGGTCATTGGCATTTACCCAACCTACTGGTTTGTCGCCGTCAAAAGCCAGCAAACCTTGCATTACACCATTACGGATGTTTTCTAGTGCAAGCAGCTGGTTTTGAGATGCACTGCGGGCACGCCATTGCTCAGTTGAACAATTAACATGATAATACTGACAATTGCAAAATTGCCAGTGAGGAGCATGGCTAAAATCCATTTGTTCCACGTAGCTGGTAAAGGTCTCTGCCATGTCGGGGGTTAATGGTTTGATTTCAATCGGCATCAAGTTACTCCCATCTGTTTAATATTGCTTTGTTTATCATATTATCAAGAAAACAGCTTTACGTCTATCCTTGGATTTTGTTTTCCATGAAAACCAAAAGCGTCATCCATTCAGGCGTTTTATAAACCGATCCATCTTTTCAAGCGCCATTTCAATTTTTTCGTAAGCAGTCGCATAGGAAACCCGGGCATAGCCGATACCGGAAAAGCCAAAACTATTTCCGGGGACTATTGCAACGTGTTCTTCTTCCAACAATCTTTCACAAAACTCGTCGTCATTTAAGCCTGTCGGACGCACATCCGGGAAGGCATAAAAGGCTCCTTTGGGTTCGATTGTAGGTAAGCCAATCGAATTCAAGCCTTCAACCACGAGTTTCCGCCTTCGGTCATATTCAGCCTTCATTTCCTGGATAAAAGGTTCGCCAATTAATAAAGCAGATAAGGCTGCATATTGGGAGACTGTTGGTGCTGACATGATTGAATATTGGTGAATGCGAACAATGCCGTCAATATATTCTTTTGGTCCGGCGACATAACCGATTCTCCAACCAGTCATTGCGTAGGATTTTGAAAATCCGCCCAACAAAATTGTTCGACAATACATGTTGGGTAAACTAGAGAAGCAAACATGCTCGACCCCATAGACCAACCGATCGTATATTTCGTCTGAAACAACAATCAGATTATGTTTTTCTGCCAGGTCTGCCAGCTGCATTAAAAACTGGCGATCATAAACTGCACCGGTCGGGTTGCTTGGGCTGCCGATAAAAATCGCACGGGTTCTTGGATTGATGGCTGCTTCGATATCTCCAATAAGGGGGACAAAATTGTTTTTTGCATATGTGGCGATTTCTATAGGTTCGCCTCCTGCCATGACAACTTCGGCCTGGTATGAAACGAAACATGGTGTGGGAATGATAACTTCATCTCCCGGGTTCAAGATTGCAGTGAAAACCAGGTAAAGAGCTTCGGATACACCTACAGTCATCACAATTTCATTTTGAGCAAAATATTCGACACCATACAACTTTTTTAAGTGATCACTAACCGCCTGGCGCAGGACCAACAGCCCGTGATTGGAGGTGTAGTGAGTTTCACCTCGTTTCAGAGCTTCGATTCCTGCCTGGATGATTGGTTGTGGTGTGTCAAAATCTGGTTCGCCAATACCCAGCGAGATGACATCTTTCATTGTTGCTGCTATATCAAAAAACTTACGGATTCCTGAGGGCTTTAATCCAGCCACTCGATCTGCCAAAACCTTCTCCATTAACTCTCCTTTTCGTTATTTTGGATTGATTGTTTTGTTTTACCAATTTGCCCAGGAGTTGTCTCCCAGGTTAAATTTTCCTTTCATGCCATTCACAACCACATCATAACCCAGCAAAGAGCCTTCAAGCTGGGCGTTGGTGATATGCGCCCCCTGGCTCAAAATAGAATCCTTGATTGTGCTGTTGTTAATCAGACTGCCCGGACCAATTGAGACAAACGGTCCGATGATTGAAGCGTTTACCCTGGCATCAGGATGAATAAATACCGGAGGCATAATCACGTTGTCTTCGTAGGTGCCTTGGTCTTCAAGGTTAGCCCGACCGTGCTCCAGGAGGTAGCGGTTGGTATCCAACAGGGCTTCGCTTGTGCCGGCATCCAACCAGACCTTAACTTGTTCCACGCGCATTGTTGCTCCGTTTCCCAGCATCAGGTTGATTGCATCGACCAGGTAATATTCGCCCCTTAAGGCGATTTTGCGTTCGATCTGTTCTTCAATTGCTGTGAGCAGACGATTGGCGTCATTGAAGAAATAGCAGCCAACAACTGCGAGGTTGTTGTTCATGTCGTTGGGTTTTTCGATCAACCGGGTAACCAACCCTTTGGAATCAACCTCTGCAACTCCAAACCGCCTCGGGTCAGGGACCGCCTTGACCCAGGCAACCGAATCAACTTCTCCGCCGGTAATGCTGCCAAAGTCGTTTTCAATCAGGGTGTCAGAAAAAACGACCAGGGTTGGTCCGTTCAGATAATCCCGGGCATGGTAAAGCGCGTCAGATTGACCCTTCTTTTCGGGTTGTTGAATGTAATGGACTTTATACCTGGGATATTTCTTTTGCATGTGGGGCTGGATCAACTCCTGCTGACCGGGGGACATGATAAAAACATATTCAGCATTTTCAACATCTGGTACAGTTTTGAAGGTTGCCAACAGGTGATCAAGCACTGTTGCCCCAGCAAGCGAAACAAGCGGCTTTGGTCGGCTCCAGGTCAATGGACGCAGGCGACTGCCAAGACCTGCCATGGGAATGATGATTTTGAGCTTTTGATCCATAATCTCCTCTCCTTTGTCATCAAGACATGGAAATTGCCTGTTATATGTTTCATTATATCCTCAATATTGGTGATGAGGCTCGGAATTATTTTTAAGGTTCCCTGATTTCCAGATCTGATACCCTGACTGTCATCGGCAGGTCCCCTCCGGTTTGTGTAATCACACCCAGCCTGCCAGTTGGCTCACTATAAAGCGGATAGATAAATTGAGATGTTTCGTTGACAAAAACCTCGAGCTCACCCTGCCTGGACCAGACCCCAATTCGGTTGAAAGCGGGCGATCCAGGTTGAAGCTTTCGCCCGGCTTGCCAAAGAACCAGTTGACTCGTTCCGCTGGGAAGGACGCGATCGAGCTTAACCTGACCAGCACAATTGAACCAAAGCCTGAAAGTGCCCGATTGGCTGTTATTCCACAAAATCAATCCATACTGATCTTCCGGTGAGCACATAAGCGCATCGAGGTTTATTTCCAGAAAAAATCGGGCAGGGAGGATGTGTTCGCTCAAACTTGTGACGGTATGTTTTCCACCGTTAGTGGCAAATGAAAGAGCGTTGGTTTCATAGGCAACCGTCCCAGCACCGCTGCTTTGTGTCTGCCAATATTGTGTATCGCTAAAATCGTCTGAAACGATCAAGTTTTCTTCAGAATCATTTCTCCTGGTTGCCTGGGGGGTTACCGATGTCGGAGTCAAAACCGGGCTTGGGGTAGCGGTACGCGGAAACCAATCGATCGTTGGACTTGGTTCGATCGTAGGGGTTGGCGGAGCTGTCGTAGGGGTTGGTGTTTCTATCGGGTCAGCCTGGCAGGCCGTCACCAACCCAAGCAGGACTAAAAGCAACCACAGGGAATACTTCCTTAACATAGTTTCATTTTACCTAAACATTTCAGCAACTGCATAGCAATCTTTCGCTTACGTAAAAAAACAGCAATCCCTGCTAATGATATAATCCAACCAGGAGAAAACCATGAAAACGATACGCAAATTTATCTCCCTTTTTATCGTCGTATTGCTCTTTGTAGCGATTAGCTTCGCAATTAATCAACCAACACAGCTTGCTTTTGCACAAGTCCCCTATCAAACCCCGAC
>CAZMZQ010000053.1:0-1143 GCA_964570745.1 uncultured Anaerolineaceae bacterium | reverse complement strand
CCGATGCCGGGCGTTGCCAGGATTTGCGTGGTGCTTTTCCACGATCTGGATGGTAACGGTATGCGCACGGAAGGGGAGAATTATCTTTATGGCGGTGAGATCAGCGTCAATGATCGGATTGGCAGCTTCTCGATGACAGGAACCACTGTTGCCGGTGATCCGGAAATCGTAAACCCCTTTTGTTTTGATCAGGTACCCGTAGGTACCTACAGCATCTCAATCGCCATCCCCGATGATTTCAACCCCACCACGGTGACAAACTATCCGCTCGAAGTCCGCGCTGGCGAAGAAGCGACAATCGACTTTGGAGCCCAGCTGGCTACGCAGCCAGAATCTCAAGTGGTCGCCGATACAGCGCAACGCATCCCTGTCCTCGCGATTGTAGGAATCATCATCCTTCTGTCAGGCGTCGGGCTGGGCATTTACATGTGGCGTTCCAACAAGACCGCGTAAACACTTTCTCATTGGGATAAGACAAAAGGCAGGCTGAGCCTGCCTTTTTGCATGCCGAAAATATCAAGTCTAAAATCTGCGCCCTTGCACCCGTTGTTCCAGCCAAACATCTCCTTCGTTGTGATAACCAGCCCGTTCCCAGAATCCGGGGAGATCTGATGCCCTGAACTCCAGACCACGCAGCCATTTGGCTCCTTTCCAGAAATAAACATCTTTCAGGTCTTCTCTACCAGGTATTGCTCCGCAAATCCCCCGCAGGGGTGCACCGTGTTCCAGTGTGATCGGTTCCCCTTCGTAATGTGTTGCCAGCAAGAAGTTGTTTCCATCCATCCATGCCAGTGGCAAGTTCGCAGTATAACCAGACTCGGCATGCTGAATCACAAACCGGGCTTTTTCGGTTGGGACTACCAGTCCCAATTCTCTGAGAGTCTGCAGGCTCACACCTTCCCAGGTTGTGTCCAGCTTGCTCCATTTGGTCACACAGTGGATATCCATGGTCAGCCGGGTACGCGGAAGGGCGCTAAATTCTTCCCAGTTCATCACCAGGGGTTTTTCCACCTCTCCCCAGACCCTGAACTGCCACGTATCCAGATCAAATTTCGGAACAGGTCCGTAGTGTAATACCGGGAAGCGTGCGGTCAGGTATTGCCCAGGTGGGATCCTCTTTTTGGTTTCGTCGTCCAGTTTTGC
>CAZMZQ010000052.1:0-9351 GCA_964570745.1 uncultured Anaerolineaceae bacterium | reverse complement strand
TATGTACGCTCAAACAACCTGGTTGTTTTGTTTGTTTTGATCATTTTTTTGGTGCTGACCGGGGCAAAAAACCTTCGCAATCGCCTGCCTCAAATTGGTTTCTTTATTTTAGGCGTAGGGTTAGTTATCCTGCCCTGGACAGTTTACAGTCGGATCACTTATGGCAAAGATCCAATCACCTGGAAGGTACAAGAGGCACTATCAACCCGGTTTAATGTTACCGAAAAAGAGGAATTTGACGAAGCTCCCGGGATACCTAACCAACCGCTTCCAGAGCCAACTTTAGCACCAACTAATTCAGACTCCTTCAACGCTTTTTCAGATTCTTCAATCACAGAAACAAAACAAGAGGAAACATTGCCCGATAAACTTTATGATTCAAAAGTGAGTATGGTAATCGGACATTTTCTAAATAACCAGGTTAAAGCTCTGTTTATCCTTCCTTTTCAGCTATACCCTGCCAGACCTACCGCTATTCTCGAACAACAATACTGGCATGAGCCGGTAAATTGGTCCGGGGAGATGCCTGCTGAACATATTGTTGCATTCGCCCTCAATCTGGTTCTTATTTCATTGGGAGTCAGTTTTGCATGGAAGACCTTCCGTTGGGCAGGATTGGTTCCGTTGGTAATCGAGATGGCATATTACCTCTCAAACGCTCTTGTCCGAACCTCGGGAAGCAGGTATCTCGTTGCTGTAGATTGGGTTGTTTATCTTTACTTCCTTCTTGGAATATGGACGTTTTTACAATCTTCACGTTTGCTTTCATCAACAATGGCAACCGAAAGAGAATGTAACAAAGTTCCATGGAAGGGATTTTGGATCAGTCTTTCTTTGTCTTTAATTATTGGTCTTTCTTTGCCAGCTTTAAATATGATATTTCCTGCTTTATACACCAATGAAAGCAAAGCAGAGGTTGCTAACCGTCTTCCGATGGAAAAAATTGAGCTTGAAGTCGGTATTACACCTGCAGCCATGCAATCCTTCTATGACAAACCAAATACCGTTTTCATGTATGGACGGGAAATTTACCCGGCATTTCTACAAACCGATCAAGTCCCCGGTGGTCAAGCACTGACCTTCAGCCTCCTTACACCTAAATTATATGAAATCATAATTCCTTATGGTATCGAACCGGACGAACCACTTCCAGCAGGTGAAGGCATGATCATTGTAGGCTGTAGAATACCTGACACAAATCAGGTTCTTGCATATCTCGGCTACTTTGTTAATTCTGATCAATTAATTTGGTCAACCTCTACGACTTTTAATGATATTTGTGATTAAATTAATCTAATCATTTTGATTAAATATGCAAATTATTCAGGTTCAAAATGTTGGTAGAATAAAACCATGGAAACTATCAGGGTAAAGGATTCATTTATTAAGGTTGGTAACTCTTTAGGGGAAAGCCCACTTTGGGATCAGCATGCACAAAAGCTGCTTTGGGTTGATATAAACCGCGGCATAATACACAACTTGAACCCACGGAATAAAAAACTCAGGTCCTACAATGTTGGCAATAAAATTGGCTGCATTGCTCTTTATCAAGACGAATCTCTCCTGTTAGCAACAGACACAGGTTTTTCAAACTGGAACAAAACTACCGGATTGGAAGTTGAATTCTTACAAGTTTTCAATTCTGAAGACCCGGTTATGTTCAACGATGGTAAAGTTGATGCCAATGGGAATTTTTGGATCGGCACAAAAGGTCCGTATGGTAAATCAGCATTATATATCCTCGATTCTTCTGGAACACTTGAAATGAAAATTCCTGACCTGACGATAAGCAACGGATTGGATTGGAGCCCTGACCTAAAAATTTTTTATCATACAGATTCCGGCGATCAAGCAATTTACCGTTATGAGTTCGATTCAAATACAAATTCTTTATCTGGCAAAAGTGTATTCTTCAAACCTGATGCTGGCACCCCCGACGGATTAACCATAGATATTGAAGGAAATCTTTGGGTTGCTATTTGGGATGGTTACAAGGTGGTTCAATTGAACCAGGATGGTGAAGTGATGACTGAAATTCACCTCCCGGTTCCCCGACCCACATCGGTAGCTTTGGGCGGCTCGAACATGCGAACTTTATTTATCACTTCCGCAACTGATGGGATCGATGTACTCGATTTGTTTGACCAGCCGATGTCTGGGGATTTATTCGCAGTCAATGTTAAAATTCCAGGCAGACCACCAAATCGTCTTAAGTTAAATACATAAGAACATAGCGATACTGAAACACCACTGATTCTCTTTTTGAAAATATTGTTGTTAAATTGAACTGCAAATTTAACTAATCGCGATCTCCTGTCTTTTCAAATCGCAGGCGTTCGTGTGTATCCAAAATGCGTTTTCTCAGTCTCAGGTTCGATGGTGTAACCTCGAGCAGATCATCTGGTCCGAGGTATTCTATCATCTCATCCAGGCTCATTTTCCTTGGGGGATCTAATCGCACATCGATATCACGGATGGATTGGCGCATATTGGTCAGGTGTTTCTTTTTGGTCACATTGATTGCCAAATCTTGTGCTTTTGCTGTCTCACCCACAATCATACCCTCATAAACTTCTTCTCCAGGGCTAATAAAAAGGATCCCTCGTTCTTCCGCGTTTTTTAAGCCAAAGGTTGAGGCAATACCGCTTTCAATAGCCGTGATCGAGCTGCTGTTTCGGTTGATAACCACGCCTTCAAGTGGACGATCGCCAATATAAAAACTGTTCATCACACCTTTCCCATGAGTGGCGTTTAGAAAACGATAACGAAAACCAAGCAAGCCCCTTGTAGGAATTGTAAAGGTCAGGTGGACTGTGTTGTCAGGGTTGTTGCGCATGTCTGTCATTTGACCTCGTCTCTGTCCCAGCATTTCAACAACTGAACCAACATAATTACTGTCAACATCGATATGAACTTCTTCAAAAGGTTCAAATTGCTTTCCTTCTGCATCCTCAACGATGATCGCTTCAGGTCGGCTCACCTGGAACTCATAGCCCTCTCTACGCATTGTTTCAATCAATATTCCCAGGTGCAATTCACCGCGCCCAGAAACCAGGAACACATCTTTTTGTTCAGTTTCCTCCACCTTTAAAGAAATATTCCTGCGGAGTTCGTCAGTAAGCCTTTCGAGCAGTTTTCGTGATGTACTCCACTTTCCTTCTTTCCCAGTTAATGGCGAAGTATTAACACCAAAAGTCATTCGAACAGTAGGCTGCTGAACCTCGATTAAAGGCAGCGCCACAGGATTATCAGGAGATGTAAGCGTCTCCCCAATTTGGATATCCTTTAATCCACCTATTGTGATGATGTCACCTGCCTCAGCCTGTGTGGTAAGTTTCTTTTCCAATCCTTCATAAGTATAGATATATTTAGCACTGATCCGTTCTTGATTACCATTTGTCAGGATACGGATCAAAGGGTCATTTACCTTTACACTCCCGGAATAAATTCTGCCAGTAGCTGTAACACCACTATATTCGTCATAGCCCAGGTTTGTTACCAGCATTTGAAATTCATTATCAACATCCACAATTGGACCCGGTATCTCTCGAAGAATACAATCAAACAAGGGTAATAAGTTTTCTTCCAATTGTGGACGCGTTCCCGCTTTTCCCAACAATCCTTCAGCGTAAATTACCGGAAATTCCAGAATTTCATTACTCGCACCTAACTCAACAAATAAATCAAAAGTTGCATTGAGCGTTTGCTCGATATCGACATCTTTACGATCAAGTTTATTGATTACCACAATCGTTTTCAGATTCTTGCGAATTGCTTGTTTTAAAACAAACCGGGTTTGAGGTTTAGGACCTTCTACTGCATCCACGAGTAGCAATACACCATCAACCATGTTCATAATTCGTTCAACCTCCCCGCCAAAGTCCGCATGACCTGGAGTGTCAACGATATTTAGCTTTACCAATTCCCCAGTCTGGGTGTCAGGTATGCTGATTGACGCATTTTTAGCAAGAATTGTAATTCCGCGTTCCCGTTCAAGATCATTGGAATCCATAATACGATCTGCGACTTTTTGATTTTCACGGAAGACTTTAGCCTGGCGCAGCATTGAATCGATCAAGGTTGTTTTACCGTGATCCACGTGGGCGATGATTGCAATATTGCGAATGTCATTTCTAATTCTTTTCATAGTTTTACCTGTAATTTATCCAATAAAAAACCCGGTTGCCCGGGTTTAATTCATTCCTAAAACGTCCCAAAAATATGGAGGCGCCTCAACCGGCTCATTGGTAATTTCAACCGCTTTTTTTAATTTTTCAAAAACGATCTCAAAGTCAGATTCTTTTTCAACATGTACATCAAACAACCGTTGACCAACCTCCACTTTGTCGCCAATTTTCACTCTGACCATAATTCCAACAGCAGGATCAATTTGATCGTCTTTTTTTGCTCTTCCTGCCCCAATCATGACAGAACTTTCTCCGACTTCCTGGGCATCGACTGTTTTAATATAACCATTTTTATCTGCATCGATTGAAAAAACATACCGACTTTGAGGCAGTTTTTCCGGGTGTTCTATAAAACCGAGATCACCGTTTTGTGCGCCGATCATTTCTTTAAATTTTTTCCAGGCGCTGCCATCGTCAAGAGCAGCCTGTGCCATCTTTCGTCCCTCCTGAAGGTTCTTGCTTTTATGACCAAGAATCAGCATGTAAGCTGACAAATCAATACAATGTGCATGAAAATCTTCTGGTCCTCTGCCATGTAGCATCTCAATAGCTTCCTTGAGCTCAAGCGCGTTGCCTACTGCAACTCCCAGAGGTTGATCCATTTGGGATATTACTGCAATTACGCGTCGACCGCTCAAATTACCGATGGCAACCATCACCTCAGCCAGTTCCCGGGCGTCTTCGAGAGTCTTCATAAAAGCTCCACGGCCAACTTTGACATCAAGAGCGATTGCATTTGCACCCGAAGCTATTTTTTTACTCATCACGGAGGAGGCAATTAAAGGAATCGATTGAACGGTCCCCGTTACATCACGAAGAGCATAAAGCTTACCATCAGCAGGAGCTAAATCAGCACTTTGACCTGTCAGAACGATACCATGTTCCCGTAGATGGCTAAAAAATTCTTCTGTAGAGAGATCAGTCTTTAAACCAGGGATAGATTCGAGTTTATCAATAGTCCCTCCACTGAATCCAAGTCCTCTCCCAGACATCTTTCCTACAGGCAATCCACACGCTGCGACGATCGGTGCCACAACGAGGGTAGTTTTATCTCCAACACCACCGGTTGAGTGTTTATCAACGACATTGCCCCCAAACTCGCTCAGGTCAAGTTGGTCTCCCGAAGCAGCCATAGCCAAAGTTAATTCGGTGATTTCCTGATGAGTCATTCCATTGAGTAATACCGCCATGGCAAATGAAGACATTTGATAATCAGGTACGCTTCCATCAGTGAATGCATTTATCATATAAGAGATTTCTTCGCCAGAAAGCTCTTTTTTATCCCGCTTTTTGATGATAATATCTACTGCTCTCATTAATTCCTTATATCATTCAGAGGGATAAATTTGCACTTTTCGGTATGGATCTACACCAACCGATTCGGTGTAAACATCCTCTCGTTTGCGTAATTCAATATGGATAATTCGTCTTTCATTGGCAGGCATTGGCTCAAGCGATTGCCGCCTGCCTGTAGAAACGACCTGGTCCGCCATGCGGTGTGCAATTTTTCGCAGCTCGGTTTGCCTTCGGGCACGATAGTTTTGAATGTCAACCTGGAGAGGTATCCATCGACCAAACTGATGGCTTGACATAAGGCTAACCATATATTGTATAGCATTCAAAGTTTCAGATCTGCGCCCGATCAGGTAACTTAGATCATCACCTTGAATTTCTATTGCATAAAATTCACGGTTTTCATCTTCAGAAATTTTGGATTCGACCGAAACAACTGCGCGGGTTTCCATAAAATCAAGCAATTTTTCAACAGTTTTCTGGATTGTTTCTTGCTCTCCAGATCGATCTGAGCTCAACATTGATTCAAGAGAATAATCATCTTCTACATTTATCTCAGAGTCAATGGTTCCTTCCTCATCAGTTTCTTCGTCCGAAATATCGGCGTATAGGATTTCATTTTCCTCTTTTTCGACTTTGCTGACCATTATTTCTGGATTAAAGACACTTTGTCGGACTGTTAATTTCACTACAGCTTCACGCGCAGCAAATCGAAATAGATTGCGTTTTCCTTCATCAATTATTTCAATCTCGACTTCTTCAAGTTCCAACCCTAATTCATCAAGCCCTTTTTCAATTGCTTCTTCAACGGTCGGAGCACTGACTTCGAGAGTCAATTGTTGCTTCATTTTCTCCTACCTAACTCTACCTCTTCATTTTCGGTCGTTGGCGTTTAACTGCCGACCTTGCAGAAGGTTTACTCACTTTTACGAGAACCTCTTCCTCTTCATCATCTTCATCATCAAGTTCTGTGTCGATAATCGCTTTTTGGCCCGAAGCAGATTCTTTAGGTTTCACCCACGGGAAAATTTTGGACCAATCCGCTTTGCCCATAGCAGCATATTGAACTACCGTAGTCAGGTTGCTGACGAGGAAATATAATGCTAATCCAGCTGAAAATTGATATGCCATCCAACCCATCATCAGGGGCATCATCATCATCATGCTATTGTTCATAGAACCAGCCTGATCGTTTGCTTGGGTAGGCGGCTGCATGATCCTGGATTGGATCAGTGTTGTAGCTGCGACCAGAATCGCCAATATTGGAATACCATAACCAAAGAGGAATAGTCGTTCTGGCTGTCCAAGGTCCATCCATAAGAAACGGTTTTGAATGGGCAAGATTTTATTTACATCCAGGAAAGGATAGACAATTCTTTCAAGCTTTACCAGTTCCAGCGGCGTAGACGCCATCACGCGAATAATCGCTTGGTACAAACCGATAATGATCGGAAACTGAATAAGGAGTGGTAAACAAGAACCAAAAGGAGAGATCCCTTTTTCACGATAAATTCTCATCTGTTCTTCCGCCAGCTTTTCTTTGTTATCCTTGTACTTTGCTAGCATCTTCTTGTAAGAAGGTTCGTTTTGCAGGTCTTGCATCGCCTGGGTCGATTTTAGCTGGCGGGCTGTTAACGGATATGTGAGCAATTTGATCAGGATAGTGAAAAGAATAATTGCCACTCCAAAATTTTTCACCAACATGGTGATGATTAATAGCAGGTTAGTGAAAGGCTGAACAATAATTGTTTCCAACATAGTGTTGTCTCCTATTTGGGTGCGGTAAAAATCCAGCCATCTTGACCGGAAATACTATAAGTATAGAGGATGCCGTCAGCTTTTACGACCGTGATGAAGATTTGATCTCCATGGACGACAGGAGCATTATAGATATTGCCAGGAACTTTTTTGGTCCAGGTAGGAATGCGGTCTAAATTGTAAACCTGAATATTGCCATCTTCGCGTGCAACCACAAACCCTTCATCGTTAATTGCTGCCAAACCGGCGATTGTCGTTCCTCCGGCATCAAATGTCCATTGTTCCTGCGCAGTTACTGGGTCAAGTGAAACAATCTTGCCTGATTTATCATTGAATATCAATTGGTTCGCCACGAGGATCGGGGTTGCCCAAATCGTTTCAAGTCCTTTGCCTTCACCATAAATCCAGTTGATTTCACCGGTTTCAAGATTGAATGAAGTCAGTTCCTTTCCAAAGCTCCCAACAAACAGATTTCCGGAGTCGGGATCATACAATGGGGAAGAAACAACAGCACCGCTGGTTTCAATACGGTAAATTTCTTCTCCTGTTGAGTGATCGAGAACAGCAATATGAGAATCCTGAGCACTTACCACAACCTTATCACCGATGATCAGTGGTTCTGTAATAAATGCGAAATCACCACCGTATTTCCAGACCAATTCACCATTATCTGAATTAAGAGCATAAATATTACGATCGCTATTGGGGACAATAACCAGGTTACCATCCATAGCCGCCCTTGCCTGATACCAACCCTTGGCTCCCTTAAAAGTCCATTGAATCTGGTTCAAATTTCCATCTTTTACTTTATGGAATTCATTAGCAAGATCACCAAAATATACTCCGCCTTCAGAAACGGTTGGTGGTGCATACATTACAAGTGATGCTTTTGAACTATCAGGATAACTGGATAACAACATACCAGTCGCAGGGTCAATTTGGTAGACCTTACTAAGGTATGCGACGTAAACAGATTCATCGGTCACCGTCAATCCTGGCGTGCTCTCTGCCCGGACACCTGCAGCACAGCCGGTCAGCACTGCAGCAGAAATGACCAGAAGAATCAAAATGCGCACAATCTTTTTATTCATAAATCTCCAATCAAGGTACAGGGTCTATTCCACCTTCGTTGAAGGGGTTACATCTCACGATACGTTTTGCTGCCATCCACCCCCCTTTTATGGCACCATATTTAAAAATTGCCTGGTAACCATAATGAGAACAGGTTGGGTAGAATCGACAAGTATTGGGGGGTAAAGTCTTTGAAAAGGTTTGTTGATAAACTTTAATCAAAACCAATAAGACTCTTCTAGGAAAATTTGCAACAGTACCCGCCAGATCACTCAATGGTTGGTCGGTATATTGACCGTGTTGATAATCTTCAGAGTTATTCATTCGGATTGATCAATCCAGCTGTTCTAAAAAGTTTTGTAAACGCGTTATCCAGAGTGTCTGGACTGGCAGTGAGTAAACCCTGGCGAGCGATGAGGATAAAATCGTAATCATCTACTAACCCGGGGCTTAACATCGTCACTCTGGATCTCATTCTGCGTTTGCAGCGGTTGCGTTCTACAGCCCCTCCGACAGTTCTACTGGCAATCAGCGCATATTGTGGCACAGCCGCTGCTCTTTTTTTGGTTACCAATACTACATATCGGTTTGAAAAAGATCTGCCCTCCTTACGGATTGCGTCTATTTCAGAAGATTTCCGTATAACAGCCAGCCTGTTTTCAGAAAACATTGCTGCAGCTTCAAATTCATTTCCTACCAGGTAACGCGCTTTACATGGTTGTTGGCACGCTTAGCTAATTCCTTGCGACCACGAAGACGTCGCCTTTTCAAAACTTCGCGTCCATCAGCAGTTGCCATTCTAGCCCGAAAACCGTGCACTCGTACACGGCGCCTTCTCTTTGGTTGATAAGTCCGTTTAGTCATTCCATAATCCTTTCAGTATATCCTGGTGAGATTTAAGCCACACTCAATCCAGGACTGTTTTTCAAATCCGTAATCTCACAATTCTACCTTATTTAGCCTTTGAGTCAAGCACAACCAGTTCAGATGTTATTCTCCAGCGAAAATGTCATCCCCCTAAATCACCAGCGAAAATGTCACC
>CAZMZQ010000051.1:0-9385 GCA_964570745.1 uncultured Anaerolineaceae bacterium | reverse complement strand
CAATCTCTGATATTTCATACTTTACTTTTGCCAGTGTAAGGCAAAATACTTTATCGGCACCAGCAAAAATCAACTCGTTTGCTGCCGCCTGCATCGTTGCCCCACTGGTAAAGACATCATCAATAAGTAGCACTCTTTTATCTCTCACTTTGTTTGAACCTGCGATGAAGGCGTTTCTCACGTTTTCGTGCCGAGCATTTTGATCCAGCCCTACCTGGGAAGATATCTCGTGAATGCGGGTTAAAGCAGTTGGGTCATATGAAAAGTTCAGTTTCCTTGAAAACGGTTTAGCAAGCCGTTCTGCCTGGTTATAACCGCGTTGTTTCCGTTTCACTTCTCCGATTGGAATTGGAACTACCATATCTACGTCCCAGCCTGTACGGGCATAAGTAATTTCGAGCAAACCTGCAAGATAGGAACCAATACTCAAATCGTTGTGATACTTTAACTGCTGAACAGCTTTACGCATAACTCCGGTGTAAAAGGCAAAAGCTCTAAATCCTGAATATGTTGGCTTTTGCTTCGCGCATTGGGGGCAAAATCCGCTCTTGCTTGTAAAAGATCCGCATAAATTGCAAACATTACTGGGCAAAAGTTCGATTTTAGCAAAACAATCCGGACAAATATTCACGCCTTCAATGCCGCAACCAAGACAAGCAGGTGGAAAGAACCAATCCAACAACTCTAAAGAAATATCTTCAAGTCTTCGGTTTATAAACGTTGGATCCATAGTTTTATTGTATGGTGTTTAGATAAAATAATTCAATCGCTGGCCAGAAGATAGTAAACAACGTAAAAAGCACCATTAGTATCAGAATGATGATCAAAAAATATTCAAAAGGTCCAAAACGCTTAAACGGACCGTTATTCATAAATAAGCTCCTCTGCTCATTGCTTTTATATATATTATAATTAAGAAATGTTAGCACGATAACCTTATATTTTCTACTGTTAGATTTCTTTTGAGATGATAGGATTTTAATTATTGGTCTAATAGAAAAGGAGAAAGATGAGTGATATTTTTAATACTGTGAGTGAAGATCGGGATCCGATCAAAAAATTACTGGCAAAAATCCCTGGTTTCAAGGGCTATGTTGAGCGAGGCGATCGCAGAATGTCCGATAAACTCCTGCGTGAGATCATTGCGAAGGATTATGAGGCACAATACCAGCGAATCTCATCGGTACAACGTGAACTGATTTCGCACGGTGGGCTTGCTTATTTAGATGATATCGAAAATGCTGCTATCAAACTCAGGCAGTTCATCGATCGTGTCAAGACCGCATCATATGGTTACGCAGGCTTGTTTGATGCCATAAAAATCGATGTGGAAGAATTAACAGCAATTTATCAATATGATTTGACATTACTCGAACACGTTGATGTTGTTTCGAGCGCGATCGATAATGTCGAAAGTTCGATTGGCACTGACGGTTTACCAGCATCCATCCGCCATTTGGTTTCGACTTCCCAGGAAGTTCTGGATGCTTTCAATAAACGCTCAGATGCCCTCAAAGGCATTGCGCTTTAGCAATTAATTAAACAGGAGGATTAATATGGCGAGAGTTTTTGATGTTGTTGAATACCCAAGTGAAATGGTAGATGAAATCGTCCATCGTTTCCCTGAAACTGGTGTCGCAGATTTACGATTGGGTTCACAAGTAATTGTTCGTGAGTCACAAGTAGCTGTGTTTTTCCGCGATGGTCGTGCACTGGACGTTCTCGGTCCAGGACGTCACACCATTAGCACTGCTAATGTACCGATTCTGACTGGCTTACTTGGCAAGCTTTTTGGAGATCGCACGCCGTTTACAGCGGAAGTGTATTTTATATCAATGCGCGAATTTGCCGATCGCAAATGGGGTACCCCTCAACCAATCATTGTCCGCAATACTGGTGTTGGGCTTGGCATTGCGCTCTTGCAAGGTTTTGGAACATACAGCTTCCAGGTCTCTGATCCCCAACAGTTTGTCACCCAGATCGTTGGTCAACTCGGAGGCTTCAAGACTTCGGATATTGAAAATCGATTGCGAACGATGCTGCTTTCAAGATTGCAGGATGTTTTAGGTGAAACCACGGCAGAGAAGAATGTTCTCGATTTAATCGGACTCACCGATGAACTTGGTGCTGCAGTACGTGCTAAGTCCCAGGACGACTTCCTGGCAATTGGTCTTTTGTTGAAATCTTTCTACATCGGAAACCTTAAACCTTCAGACAAATCCGCCAAAGAATTGCGTGAGATGGGTATGCTGGATATGCAGACTTACACCCAGCTCCAGGCTGCAGACGCTATGCGCGACGCCGCACAAAACCCATCTGGTGGTGCTGGTCTGACCGCTGGCATTGGTGCAGGCGTGGGAGTTGGTAACGTATTGGCTGGTTCACTGGCAGGAATGACCCAACAACCCCAAACGCAACCCAGCGGAGTATCTACCCCGGCAAGCATGCCTGATGTGATGACCCCTGGCGAAGCAGCTCAATTCCTCAAGGTTTCAGAGGAA
Organism: uncultured Anaerolineaceae bacterium; assembly: GCA_964570745.1. Taxonomy (GTDB): domain Bacteria; phylum Chloroflexota; class Anaerolineae; order Anaerolineales; family Anaerolineaceae; genus Mesolinea. Next base: position 6,884 of record CAZMZQ010000051.1, on the reverse strand, counting down.
GACGTGATTGCCGCTATCACTGCTGGCGAGATCAATGCCCGAAAGATTGGTAATGCATACCGGCTGTCGAAAGAAGCTTTGCAGGAATATCTAAAAGGATAAAATGGTTTTTCTTTTCAAAGGCTGAGGTTGTTTCTCAGCCTTTTTATTTTGTTATAATACACGGGGGAAGCCGTATGAGATTACAGGAATACCAGGCAAAAACGCTCCTACGAAATGCCGGAATACCAGTTCCGGTCTCTATGTTAGCAAACAATGTCGTTCAGGTGAAGCGCGTTGCATCTGAAATTGGTTACCCGGTGGTACTCAAAGCACAAACCATGGAACCAGGTCGCGGAAAGTCTGGCGGAGTTCGACTCGTACAATCTCAGCAAGATCTGGAAAATATATCCACTGAGATGTTCGGGTTGGTTTTTGACAAATACCCGGTTCAATCGATCCTTGTTGAGAAAGCTTTTACCTTCAGCCAAGAATACTATCTTGGAATTCGAACAGATTTTGATTTGGGTTGTCCGGTTCTGAGGATATCCGAAGCTGGTGGAGCTACCTGTTTGGAAACGGAATCATTTATGAACGCTCCTCTTTTCGAACAGACAATCGATATTAACCGTGGTTTAAAAACCTTCGAAATCCGCAACTTGCTCGCTCAAATTGATATCGACTCATCTTTATGGAAGCAATTTATCTCTATTTCTTTGAAATTATATAATTTGTATTGTCTGAAGGATGCTTCTCTTATTGAATTGAACTCTCTTGTGGTGACTCATCAACAACAGTTATTCGCTTTGGACGCGAAGATAACCATTGATAACAAGTCTATTTATAGACAGGACCAGTTTGTCAACGCCTTTGACCTTTCATTTTTCAGCGATGTCGAGCGCCAGGCTATGAAATATGATGTTAATTACATGCGATTCCCTGGGGAATTAGGATGCATTGTGAACGGTATTGGGTTAGCCTACCTAACTATTGACCAATTGATTAGAATGAAAAATGTGCCTGCGGCTGTCATCGATATCCATGGAGCTGCAACAATATCTTCAATTGCATTCTCAATGGAAACTCTTTTTCGTGATGAAAGGGTACACACAATTATGGTTAACATATTTGGCGGAATGACTGATTGTGAGATGGTTGCTGATGGAATTATTTCTTCAATCAAGTTCAACAATCAAAATAAACCAGTCTTTATTCGACTTAAGGGTACCAATCATCATATAGCGATAGATAGACTCTCGATGCATGAAAATATACGTTTTTTTGACACCACGGAGAGTTTAACCCAGGCTGCCCTTGATAGTCTGAAAGAGAGTCTGGCATGAGCATCTTGCTTGATCCCAGTTCACGTATTATGGTTCAAGGGATTACTGGTCGTCAAGGTCGCTTTCATTCCAAGCGGATGATGGAAAATGGGACGCAAATAGTCGGCGGTACTTCCCCTGGTCAAGGTGGAGATTGGTGCTTCGACGGAAGTCTGCCGATTTTTGATACGGTTCGCGATTGCATTGACGCAACAAATGCCGATACAAGTGTGCTTTTTGTTCCACCTCACTCTGCTGCAGATGCGATTATAGAAGCAATTGATTGCGGAATAAAAACAATTATCTCGATCACTGGTTCAATTCCATTGCATGATATGATGCAAGTGAAAGCAGCCTTGAAAAAAAGCAATTCTCTCCTAATCGGACCGAATTCACCAGGTGTTTTGGTTCCAGAAATAGGGATTGCAGGCGTTTTCCCCGACGAAATAGCCACCAAGGGCAATGTAGCAGTAATATCAAGGTCAGGGACATTAATTTACGAGGTGCTTGACACACTAAAAATTACGAATATCGGGGTGAGCACGGCCGTTGGTATTGGTGATGATCCAATCTCAGGTATTGATTTTCGAACTTGTCTCGAGCTGTTTGAATCAGATCCTCACACGGAAAAGATTGTCATGATTGGAGGTCCCGGTGGGGTGAGCGAACTCAATGCTGCCAGTTACATCATGGAGCATGTGACAAAACCAGTGATAGCTTACCTGGTTGGAGAAAATCTGTCCACCTCAATATTGCGTCCACTCTTCTCACAAAACGGTGCTTTGGTTCTAGATTCGGCCAGAACGAAAACCGAGGCCCTTGTAGATGCCGGGGCCCTGCTAGCGAACACAATAGAGGAAATCCCTACTCTGCTTAATAGATAAAAAAACTGTCTTTCAACAGTTTTTTATACTACCAGATGTTTGGTTAAATTTCTACTTTATAGCTTCTTCAATTGCCTCAACGGCATCACCAACGGTCTGGATACCACGAGCTGCTTCGTCTGTGATATTAATATCAAATTTTTCACAAAAACCATCGATTAGGAAGAACTGATCCATTGAGTCTGCCTTAAGATCTTCAATAAAGCGGGTTGACAAGGTGATGTCATCACCATCTATTTTCAAGACGTCTTTAACAACTTCTTTTACAGTTTCAAAAGTGCTTTCCATTATCTTTCCTCACTTGCTTTTAGTGTTAAGATTATACCAATTAGGTAAACCATTTTATTCGAAAGTTATAACACAATATGGACGATCAAGTTACGAGTATTCCTAATCGAAAAGATGAACACCTGCGGATTTGCCTGGAAGAAAATGTTCGGTCAACACGGTCAGCGGGTTTTGAGAAAATAGAGCTGTTGGTTGAAGCCCTTCCTGATCTTGCTTATGGGAATATCGATACCAGCCAAGTTATATTCGATAAAATGCTATCTGCTCCAATTTTGATTTCTTCAATGACCGGTGGCTCCGGAAAAACAAAGTTTTTCAATCAAATGCTGGCACAAGCAGCCAACGAATTCAACATCGCCATGGCTGTTGGTTCGCAACGAGCGGCAATTATCCACCCCGAACTCGAGGAAACCTTCAGAATCGTTCGTCGTGAGGCTCCTGAAGCATTGCTATTTGCAAATCTTGGTGCTGTCCAGTTAAATCATGGATTTGGATTGAAAGAATGTCAAAAAGCGGTTGATATGCTTGAGGCAGATGGGCTCTATCTGCATCTGAATGCTTTACAAGAAGCCCTGCAGCCTGAAGGCGATCGTGATTTCAGCGACCTTCTGCCAAAAATCGAGAAACTAACTGGGCAATTGAGTGTTCCGGTTTTGGTAAAAGAAGTCGGCTGCGGAATAAGTTTTGAAAACGCCAGACGGCTTATTGATGCTGGGGTTCGGGGTATAGATATCGCAGGGTTAGGCGGGACCTCCTGGGCGGCTGTTGAGATGTACCGGCAGACTGACCTAATGCGAAAAAGTGTTTGCAGGAATTTTATTGACTGGGGAATCCCGACTGCAGACTGTCTTCTTTCCATGAAGGATTTTTCTGAAAACATCATGTTGGTTTCATCAGGTGGGCTCGAGACCGGGATCGATATTGCAAAATCAATAGCAATGGGTGCGGATCTGAGCGGATTTGCGCGTAAGTTTATCGTTGCTGCAAATGAAGGGGAACTTCAATTGCGCCAAACAATCGAACAATTAATCTTAGAACTTAAAATAGCTATGTATTGCACAAATAGCGAAACGTTAAATCAATTAGCAGGAAAATGGAAATTAAAAAAAGGATTGTAAATGGACCTGGTTACTGATCTACGAAATGATTTCGATGAATACTTCAAAGAGATTGTTCTTTCTCACACGCCCGAGCAAATTATTGGGTTACGGGAATCAGTCTCCTATCATTTCGGCTGGAATAAAACTGTAGGCCTATCAGGCAAACGCCTCCGTCCACTCTTTTTGCTACTCACTTATTGCAGTTTTGGAGGAGCTCCTCAAAAAGCATATAATCCTGCCGTAGCACTCGAAGTTTTACACAATTACACCCTCGTACATGATGATATAGAAGATGGTGGAGAAACCCGGCATGGTCAGCCAGCGCTTTGGGTTGAAACCGGAATGCCACTGGCCATCAATGTCGGAGATTATCTCGCAAGTCTGAGCCACACGATAATGAGCGAAATCTCAGAAGTTGATTTTCCACCTTTAGTCCGGAAGAGAGCTATTGATACTTTTCAGCAGGCATCACTCGAGGTGATCCAGGGGCAGCAGTTGGATATCACCTACGAGAACTATCCCGAGATAAGTGTAGACCAGTATCTGGAGATGATCCGGCTGAAAACTTCACGTTTATTCGCCTCAGCAATGACCATTTCAGCGAGGTTACAAAACCTGGACCTAAAGCTTGAAGCAAAGCTCGAAGAGATTGGTGAAAAGTTAGGGTTGGGGTTCCAGATCCAGGATGATTATCTTGGGATCTGGGGACAATCAATCCTTACTGGAAAATCGGTTAGCACAGATTTGTTAACCAGAAAAAAAACCTATCCAGCTTTGATTGGTCTCGAACGATCATATGAATTTGGCAGACTGTGGAAATCTGATGACTTGTTGACAGAAGACAACCTCAACCTGATGAAAGAAGCTCTTGAGGATTGTGGCGCAATGAAAGAAACCCTCGACCTTGCAAGAACCTACTATAAGGAATCGGTTGACGAATTAGCATTGATCCTGTCAAAAGATAACCCTTATGGGCAAGCATTTATAAACTTGCTGGGTGTGATGTTTGCTCCGAGTTTGTAACTGCTTCTTTTTGAACAATCAGCCAGGTCGCAGCGACCAATCCCAGGCTTACCCAGTAATAAGGCAAGCCAAAAGAATCCAGGCTGAAACCTTCAATGATCATTGCTATTACGATTAATTTACCAACCAGACCCATCGCTTTAAATAATCCATATTCACTATTTCTCTCAAGCTCATTTGCATTGCGCCAATGAACCACCAACCAGGACACAAACAATGCAAAACCGACAATTCCCGTCTCAGCAAGAAGTCGAACCCATAAGTTTTTAGCATTAGGAAGATAGGATTTTGTTAATATCAGCTCATTGATATCTAACAATTGGGAGCCATAATCAGGCACTGTCTGCAAAAAAAAGAACCCTGGCACACCAAACCCTGCACCAAAGATTGGAAACAACTGAAAGACACCATAAATAGCCATCCAGTACATAAAACGTTCAGCCAAACTTAACTTCGCTGCCCAATCCAGGAAACCACGGTTTAGAAGGCGTTGAACATCAAAGAAACCAGCCATACGAGGTTCGAGTTTGGTCATAATCAAGCCAGCGAAAAAAGCAACAATTAACAATCCAACAAACAAACCAGCCCATATTCCCGGGCGCAATAATCGTTGCTTCCAGGGGTTAGGGCTGTTACTGTTTTTCATGTTTGAAGTTCTTTTCTTAATCCATTTATTCATAAATTGAATAACCACATATACAACCATGAAGATAACAGTCATCCAACCTATGCGCGAAAACGTGATAAACAGAGTCGCAATTGAAAACAAAAATAAAAATTTTTCTACCTGAATTTTGCCAAATATTTTCTTCTTAAATACGCTTTGCCCGCTTATGCTCAATCCAAACCACAAGGGTATAAAAATAATATTGAGTTGATGGGCTAGCCAGGATGGTTCAAAAGCTAGCCCAGACGCCCGATGTTCAAACAACTTACCGCTGGATGAAATAAACGCGTTTAGCGAAAACATCCAACCAGGGTAATTGCGAAATACTAACCATGTTATGACCTGCAGCCATGAATATGCCATGAGGATGATTCCACTGATGCTGATCCAACGTAAGGTTTGATGTAATTCATTTTTATTTTTAACCATAAAAATGGTAACAAGATAATAGCTGACCCCCATGGCAAAGGTGATAAAAACCTCAACAATATTAAGTTTTAAGCTGAAGCCTTGGAAAGTCGGAACGTTTCGAAAGGAAACCAGCAAAGTAGAAAAGCAACCCACAAGGAAAAATAACAACAAAGGTTTAACCTGATAGGGTAGTTTTTTACCACTTTTAAAGAATGAAGGAAGCCAAAACAAGAATATGATAACAACAGTTGGAATAATTGCAAGTGGAGCTACGTTCGTTCCCCCCATCAGTTGAGAAAGTGGTCTGAAACTACTGATAGGCATCACCAACAGAAAGATAATCCAGGTGATGTCTAAGATTTTTTTAGAAAATTTCATCCCGCCTCTTGTTTGGAATCAAAAATTGGCAGTTCAAAAACGATCAGCGAAATCACCAACCCGATCATTGCTCCAATTAAAACCATATTCCCCCGCCCACCCTGAACTGGTGTGGAAGGAATCGCCGCTGGTTGATATTGACTGATTTGTATATCTTTGGTTAATCCTAACGCGAAAGGGCTCTCAGCAATGATAACCGCTTGGGCATCTTTTGTCTGAGATTCGATTCCTTCGAGTGTAAGATTTTCACAAAATGTTGTTGTAAATACTTTCTCGTCTTCAAGGCATTTCTCAGTAGAAGTAATCACCCACTTGGCTTCTGATACCAATAACGCATGTTCATATGCTTCGGTCAGTCGGTCATAAGCGGCTTGCGCCCAGGAGGTGGCAATTCTCGCTGCAACTTGAGGATCTTTATCCCGAACCTTGATCAAGGTAGTACTCAGTCGTCTTTCAATAACACTCATTTTTGTCAACTGATCCAGGCTGATTGGGTTGCCAGCCAATTTTTCATTCTCGAGTACCTGGTCCGTGATATCCGGATGAAACATCAATTGCCGGACAATTTCGAGTTGTGAGTAGACCATCAGCTCAGTTACATTGGTATCTTCAACAAGCTCGAGATTTGTGACCAGGGTCGCTTCAGCTTCATATTGGAATGGCACAAAAAACCCCGCAACAAAGCCGATTAACGCAAAAAAGATCATAAAACAAGCTGTAATGAGATATTGGTTTTTCCTAAAAGACAAAAAAGCCGGAATAAAAGTAGTTTGATCTGTTTGATGTTGATTCTTTGTCATGATTTTCAAATTATAGCTTAGATTATGTCAGC
>CAZMZQ010000050.1:4351-9455 GCA_964570745.1 uncultured Anaerolineaceae bacterium | reverse complement strand
TTGTCGTTTGCCATCGGGCGTTCACCTTGCAGGACGTGGATATCAACGGCAGTCTGGTTATCTTCAGCAGTACTGAAAACTTCTGTCTTTTTGACAGGAATAGTTGTGTTGCGTTCGATCAAGCGGGTCATGACACCACCCAGGGTCTCCAGACCAAGTGAAAGTGGGGTCACATCCAGTAAGAGCACGTCCTTCACATCGCCAGCCAATACACCGCCTTGAATAGCAGCACCAACCGAGACGACTTCGTCGGGGTTCACACCTTTATTGGGCTCTTTACCGTTGGTCATCTTCTTGACCAGTTCCTGGACCATGGGCATCCTCGTGGATCCACCAACCAGGACAACTTCATCGATCTTCTCAATGTTCAGGTCTGCGTCTTTCAGCACCGCGTCAAATGGTTTTCGAGTGCGCTGCAGCAGATCTTCAGTCATTTGTTCGAATCTCGCGCGGCTAAGTTTCAATAGCATGTGTTTTGGTCCGCCTGCATCAGCTGTAATATAAGGCAGGTTAATCTCGGTCTCAAGCACAGAGCTGAGTTCGATTTTTGCTTTTTCCGCTGCTTCGCGAAGGCGTTGTAATGCCTGGCGGTCATTGCGCAGGTCGATACCTTGTTCTTTCATGAATTCATCTGCAGCCCAATTAACAATCGCATTGTCCCAGTCATCACCACCCAGGTGAGTATCACCGTTGGTCGCTTTCACCTCGACAACACCATCACCGACTTCGAGTAGTGAGACATCAAAAGTGCCACCACCCAGGTCAAAGACCAGGATGATTTCATTTTCTTTTTTCTCCAGCCCATAAGCAAGGGCAGAGGCGGTCGGTTCGTTAATGATGCGCATCACTTCAAGCCCGGCAATCTTGCCGGCATCTTTGGTTGCCTGGCGTTGACTGTCGTTGAAATATGCTGGCACAGTGATAACTGCCTGGGTAACTTTCTCACCCAGATAAGCTTCAGCGTCGGTTTTGAGCTTTGCCAAAACCATGGCAGAGATTTCCTGCGGGGTGTAAGTTTGTCCATTGACGGGCACTTCGATCCTTGCATCGCCGCTGGGTCCTTCCACCACGTTAAATGAAACCATTTTGCGTTCTTGCTGGACTTCATCATAGCGGCGTCCCATAAAACGCTTTACGGACGAAATTGTGTTTTCGGGGTTTACCACTGCCTGTCGTTTAGCAGGTATGCCAACCAGGCGTTCTCCGTTTTTGTTGAACGCAACAACAGAAGGCAGCAAACGCGCCCCTTCAGATGTCGTAATCACAGCTGGTGATCCACCTTCGATAACAGACACTACACTGTTAGTTGTTCCTAAGTCAATTCCTATAATTTTTCCCATATCTTGCTCCTCATCTGAATAAATTCAGCAATCTTAAATTTACTATGCATACTATAACGAGGAAATGCAAGAGAATTGTTAATATCGGGCGAATTTTTATCGAAGATCTTAAATACAAAGTTAATCTGGTTAGTTTGACATGACGAGCAAATATTAAAATTCGGGAGGGATTAATCCATCCCGATATTAATTGAATGCAAACAGGAGTTGGTTGGGCACCTTGCTCAGGGGGAGCAGGTTACCATATCTAAAAATTAATTTTTTCAATATTGAGCCGCACCAGAAAAAGGTGCTGATTAGTTACTCCTCTGCTAATGCCATCTCCCAGAGACCGATCACCTTGCGGTTGCGTTTTTCAAGCGTTTGGGTCATATTTTTAATTTTGTCAATAATATCGTTTGTTTCCCAATCGTTTTCAGTGATGGTTTCTTTCACCGCTCTCAGTGTATTCGCAGTAAGTTGTGATTGTGCCAGCATATCCACCAGGTGCCAGGGGGAATGTGCATCACGCAGGACTTCTTCAGTTATTCTTTCCAGGACGCCCAGCACTTCTTCCATCATTCGCTGCCCTGTTTTCAGATCAGCTGCTTCGATATAAACCCGGTTGATCGGTTCAGTGCCTGAAGCCCGCATACGCAGGTAATAATGGTCATTTCCGTTCTCATCAGAAAGCTGCATCTCAACCAGCTCATAACGAATACCTCCCAGGTAGTCGATCTTAAGTCCGGCTATTTCAAGATCGAATTCTGGCACTATCAGGGGCATATCCAGGTAGTGATCGATAAATGCTTCTTTGGCTTCCAATGGTGCATCCACATCTGCACGCCCCGCATGAGAACTGGGGTCGTCAGAGGTGCCAAAAGAAGGCCACAAACCGGGCAGGTGAATCAGTTCATCCCAAATTTCTGCCAGGCTATGAAGCGGTTTCTGTTTTCTTGTTCCGTAATAGGCAATCATGTCGAGAATAAGAAGATTTGCCCAAGGTCCGTCCTTGTCGGTGACATGACCCCTGGTTGTCAGACCGCTGGATTCTTCCCCACCGATCAAGATCTGATCACGCCAATTATCCGGCAGTTCTTTGAGGTAATTGTAGGCATTGTCCATCCTACGAATCTCTTCGATGTATTTGATTCCCACCGGGACAGCAAAGGCGTTTTTCAGGGCACGGGTAGCAATGCTGCCATGTCGTGCCTGGTAGATCTTTTGCCCGATGTAACCAGGTAAGGCTCCCGTTGCAGGTTTGTTTGCTTCATTGCCCGGGATCATACCTGCCAGAACCTCGATCAGGGGTGAGCCAGTTTGCGTGGCGATTACTCGTCCCGTTAGTTTGCGATCGACCCCCAAATAACGGATCAACATGGGCAGAATTTGATTGGGTCGAAAATAAGTGCCGCCTTTATCCACAATCCCAAACCGGTCGGCATCAGTATCCATACCAAAACCAACCTGAGCGCCGGTTTCTATCACCGTTTGTTTGAGCAGCCAATTAAAGGGTTCTTCCGGGTTGGCATAATCCTGCCCACCGAGATCAGGGTCTACTTCGGCATGCACAACGGTATAGCGGATTCCAGCTTCCCCAGCCAGGCGGGTCAGATATCCTCGCCCTGAACCATGCATCTCGTCAATTACAATGCTTTTGTCAGCAAAGTATCGCCTGATACGGTCAAAATCGATCGGGATACGGGCGTTTCCGTTACCGTTATTCTTAATCCAGTCCACATACAAATTTAATGGGTCAAAACCCTGCACCAAGCCACGCGAGCGAGCTTGTTCAAAATCAGTTTGCCCACCGGATTCATCGACAAGCTGGAGTTCATTGATACGAAAAGCAATAAAATCAGTGACATTGGTTGGCGCAGGATAACCCAGGCGGGGGTTAAATTTAATCCCCTGCCATTCGGGTGGGTTGTGGCTCGCGGTTGCGATAATTAAACCGGCGATATCATCTTGCGGTACCACTTCGGTTTCATAAAAAGCAAGCGCTGGTGTCGGCACATCCCGGTTTCCAATATGCAGCCTGAAACCATTTGCCAGGCAGGTTTCAGCTGCCCAACGGGTGACAACGTCCGAGTTTCTGCGCGTGTCATGTCCTAAAACAACTGTTCTGCCAGATAGATCTTCTGCTCCAACAAAGGCTGGAACATTTTTATTATTCATAAAGTCACAAATTGCCTGCACAACCTGTCGGGCCCGGGTTTCAGTGAAATCATTACCCCAGCGTCCGCGCACTCCGGAGGTGCCAAACCGGAGGTATTTGCGGTCATAAATCTCGCGTAAGAGAGATTTTTTACCAGCCAGTCCGAGCAAAACCGGGTCGGCAGTTCGCAGCCGAAAAGCATATAATCGGTCAAAGATATTTCCGATCTGGATCACACGATAAGGCATGTAGCGGTCAGAGTTGTTCTGATCGTTCATACTATCGAGAAGCGGCAAAATTTCCCAGTTAATATCCTCCCACAATGTTTCAAAGACTGAAGTCTCAAGATACACTTTGGCTAAGCTGATAGCCTTTCTGCGCAGGTCGCCCGAGAGGGGCAAATATTCAGATTCGATGAGCTGCTGATAAGTTTTGCCCTTGTTATCTTTACCCTTATAAAGCTCCAGGCGTCCCTGTGTTGCCGTCGCTGCCAATGTTAATAAAAGGCTGAAAATACGGGACGAAAGTGTCAAATCTGTTCCAACAAGTTCAGGCTCAGAAATCAAAAGCTGCTCAACCTGATCAACAAACCCAGACATCGCCCCAATTGCAGACTTCCAGGTTTCTGGCTGGTCTGCAACCAGTATCTCCCGGTTCAGGCGGTTGAACCGCTGTCCAAGACTTGTTTTAAAACTTGTATCAAAAGAGCTATTGGTCATCTATCTCCTTAATTGGTTGCAGGTCGCGGTAAAAGCCCGCCCTGGGCAACATTCAGCACTTCAATTTTTTCTCCAGAGGGAGTATCTGTTAACTTTTGAATTAGGTCACATACATCCCATGCAATTCTGGCAACGTCCTGGGCATTGTGGCGCGAGTCCGCTTCGAGCATCAGACGGTATTTTGATTCTGTCCCTGAATAGCGTGAATTCAGTTGAACCAAACCAGGCAATTCTCCAGGGATCCGATCCAGTCTTTCCTGAAACTGAGGAAGGCTTCGCAAATCCGGTTTTGAGGCAACATTACAAGAGGCTACAACCTGGTTATATTTTTGAATTCGGTTCGTAAATTGAGACAGCGACAGACCGGGAGTCCGCCTGAGGATATCCAGGAGGATAAGCGCTGTGCGTATACCGTCGCCTGTCCTGTGGTTTTCATCGAGCAGAATGATATGACCGCTTTGTTCACCTCCCAAGCCCAACATCCCGTCAGAAGTGTTATTCTGTGCCAATTTGAGCAGGGCTTCGGTAACATATTTATCCCCAACCGGGGTTTGAAGAAGGGTGAACCCCTTTTCTTCGGCAAACTTTTTCAAGGCACCATTTGCCATTGTGGTGGTTACGAGGGTATCTGTCAACAATTTACCAGACCGATGCAGTTCATCAGCAAACAATGCCAGCATGTGATCCCCATCAATCAGGTTCCCTTTTTCATCCATCATGATAACCCGGTCAGCATCACCATCGAATGCAATTGCAAGATCTGCTCGTTCTTTCCTGACTACTTCCGCCAACTCCTCAGGTTTTGAACGTAAGTTTTCTGATCCAGAATGGACATTGATATTGATTCCATTATTCTCGATATTTACCGCCACAAGATCCGCTCCCAACCGCTTAAAGATTTCGGGTGC